>WGCP01000205.1 GCA_015493715.1 Desulfobulbaceae bacterium | reverse complement strand
TGCCGAGGCTTTTGATTTTCGTTTCAGCAATGCCTAATTTTTGGAGATTCTCCATGTCCTGAGCGGTCTGTAGAGAGAGGAGTTGAAAACAGTCAAACATGGGTTTAAATAAAAACCCGAAACGCAGGTACCTGGTCATCGACTGCTGGGAGAAACGACCATTGACCAGCATGCAGGGAATTTTTTTCCTGTTGAGCTGCAGGAGCCACCCCGGCCAGAAATCAGTTTCCACGAGGATAAACAGGGATGGATGCAGCAGGCTGATAAAGCGACGCACACTGAAAAAAAAGTCAAAGGGAGCAAAGAAAACAGCATCGACAAAGGGGCCGCTCAATTGCCCGGCCGTATGAAGACCGGTTCGTGTAGTTGTGGAAAAATAGAGAATTGCATCCGGGTATTCTTTTCGCAGGCCACGAACCAGGGGCAGGGCAGAGGTAACTTCACCAACGGACAGGGCATGTATCCATATAATGGGTCCCCGGTTTTTTTGTTTTCGGCCCTCTGATAAACAGGTGTGTAGAGTCAGGCCGAGCCGCTGCAGGGTACGGCCCCTGTATTTTTTTCTTCCCAGGGCCAATGCCGCTCCAACGGGCAGGAAAATAATACCAAGAAATGTTGATAACACTATGTATATTGATAACACGAGCCGACATCAGGTATGTGTAGGGTTCAGGAGTTCTACGAGACAAATTTCTCCAGTGTACACTATACAACGGGAAAAATAAAAAAAGGAAAAAGTTATCGGCATGAATCTGTTACTTTTTACAGCTGATGAACGTCACGACGACAAGGTCGTTCTGTCGGGACGCCGGGCTGAACATATTCGCACTATTCTGCGCCTTGACAGTGGCGACCGTCTACGGGTCGGCGAAGTGAATGGCCTGATTGGAACAGCAGTCATTAGCCGGATCGACGGGGAATCCGTGCATCTGTCGGTTACGCTGTCCTCGTCGCCGCCGCAACCACCGGATATTGAACTGATCCTGGCCCTGCCTCGGCCGATTATGCTGCAACGAATTTTGAAACAGGCAACGACCCTGGGAGTAAAGAGATTTCATCTGATCCGTACTCGCCGGGTGGAAAAGTCCTTTTTTCACACCCCGGTGCTTTTTCCGGAAAAAATTGAGAAAATACTCCTTGAAGGTATGGAACAGGCCATGGATACCCGGATGCCGGAGGTTCGCATCTATCATCGGTTCAAGCCTTTTGTTGAGGATGTTCTTCCCACCCTTGGCGGAACGGGATTACTGGCCCATCCGACGGCTGCATCCTCTCTCAATGCTTTTTTTATGTCTTCTCCCGCAGCTATCGAAAATACGGCGCTGCAAACAGGGAAGGGGAGCAAAAAGGGAAAAATTCTGCTTGCCGTCGGTCCGGAAGGAGGATTTCTGGATTATGAGTGCCGACAATTCATTGACCATGGATTTCACCCTTTTACCATGGGGCCCCGTATTCTGCATGTGGATACGGCCGTGGTTGCTCTGCTCGCCCAGGTGACAGTATTGACTGGAGGAGAGAAAAAGTATTGACCGAAGGAGAAAAAAGACTGCACGGGTGATGGATCACTTTGTGTGTTTGGGCAGCATGAAGATAAACGGTATTCCGATCAGTCCGGCAGCGGCGCTGATCAGATATGTTGTCTCCAGGCTGGTATGGTCGGCAATCAGCCCGATCAGGACCACGACCATTGATCTGGCGACAAAAGCTATCATCATGAACATTCCGTTGGCTGCGGCAGGACTGTCTTTGGAATGTTCCTGAACAAGGGCCAGCATGACCGGAGTCGTGGAGAGCAGCATCAATCCGGTTCCCGATAATGCCACTGCCCGAATCCATCCTTCCCCCAACACGAATGCGACAAGGGTCACCGGCGCACAGACCAGGGAAATCAGCAGCATTCGTCGTCGACCGAAATAATCACTCAGTGATCCCGCCGCCAATACTCCTACCACGCCTGCCGCTTCAAACAGGGCCAAAGCAAACCCGCCCATCCAGATGTCGCCGCTCTGGCGTTGTATAAAGGTTGGTAAAAAAGCGGTGAGAGATCCATGCATGAAGCTACGGGCAATAAGGATTATCGACAGGGGCATCAGAATATGGCGCATGTCGGTAAAGGTTGTTGCAAGAGATGTTGTATTTTTTCTATTGTGAAAAGAGAGGTCCACGTTGTTGAATTGGTAAAAGAGCAGCCCTGTAGTTGCTATACCAACAATCATAATAGGCCAGAAACCGCTCAGGCCGAGAAGGGAAACGGCGGCTACCGCAACCAGCGGGCCTATCATTCTGGCCAGTTCACCGCCGGTCATAAAAAAACTCATCCCTCTCCCTTTTTTTGCACCTGCCATCCTGGCGATCATCACCGGTGCCGGGACATGGAAAAGGGCAATACTTATCCCTGCAAAAAAGAGGAGGAGCAGCAAGACGCCGTAGGTGGGAGCAAGGCCGATCAGGGACATGGGGATCGCCGTCAGCATTGGAGCAAGGATGACGAAATATCGCAGACTGACCCGATCAGCGATCAGGCCCAAGATCGGATTCATCAGGGCCGGCAACTGCATGACGGCGGAGAGAAAACCGGCTTGGGTGAGACTCAGGGAAAGCTTTTCAATGAGAAGGGGCAGAAGGGGAGAGAGAAAGGACGAATAGACATCATGGACAAAATGACTCAGCGACAGGAGAAAGATGTAAGCAGTCTGAAACGAGGTCTGATCTTGCTCTATTGGTTGTTTTTCCATGATGTATTCTGGTTATATTTTCTTTTTGATATCAACAATTGGTGTCCCGTCAAGAATATCCAGCCCTGACACCTCAATAAGATTGTCGTGGACTGCCGTCACCGTCAACTCGGAGATTGCAATTGGATTTGGTCGCATGGGGCTGCGAGTTGCAAACACGCCATGCAGACCTCTGGATTTGTCACCACGGGGATACACTTTCAGGATGTCTCTGGCGGCCTTGTGAAGCCAGAACAGGACCACAATTTTCCGCCCCGTCCGGATACCGTCAAGACCATCCTGATATTGCGGGTAAATCTCAAGGGTACCCGTGCGGCTGGATTCCGTGTAAATCTTCGGGGCATCGGCAAGATTGGTGATGTCGCTCTGCAAGACACCTATAAACCGTATTGTTGCTTCCTTCATGGTGATTTTTCCATTTTATCAGTAGTGTTTAGTTGGAAAATTGGATTAACCCTTGGAAAATAGATATAAAAAATTAGCGCAAGGTGCATTTTTTTGCCTGGTGAAAACGTTATTTCAAGGTTTATTATCTCATTGCACGTAGCCAACAACATGGGCTAATGGCGCAGATTGTGTCCGGCCTGATTACCTATTTTCTGCCGGCAATTTATTGTCATGGACAAGATGGTGAAAGGGTTTCCATCAGGCGGGTTCGGCAACTGCGAATTCAAATTCAAAACGAACTGAGAAAAATTGAAAATTTAATGCCTAACCCAGGTAACTCCAACCATCGACACGTTGAACAGCTACATGCAATGCCTTAACCGGACATTATTGAATCCATGAAGTTTTGATCATTCCATTTTTTGAATAACTCTGCATAGGATCCGGTTCGTTCCAGATACAGATCGTTGTCGGTTCTTCTGTAAATTAAAAGCAGTCGGGTTCAATGTGACAATCCCTGTACTCTTTCCAGTTGCCGACCAGGGGATGATCTTTATGCCGAGAGTGCATTGTTCTGCCGCTTGAGTCGTTTGTAATCTTTTTTGAACTGCATTGTGTAATGAATGTTCAACTGTCCAGTTCCTCGGAGAGCCGGTCGGCCGAATGGACAGTATGCAGATTGTTTCCATTTTCGGAGTCTTTCAGTGTTTTTGCCGTGAGATCATTAGGGATTTTTACCTCAAACGGGATACCCCGGTGCAATGTGATCTGGGAAAGCCATTAGAGCCAGGCGATCCGTCAAGGAATATGACCCGGCCCACAAGATGACCGATGATGAGATTAATACGCTGCTCTCTTTGGCAACACTCTCTCCTACTGCCTTCAATATTCAAAACTGGCGCTTCGTTATTGTAACCTGAAAGTCGGACAAAGCGTACACTATGACCATTTAAATAGCAAGATAACCCATTAAAGATATTAGCTTTTTCACCATTTTCGAAACGTGTATGTATTACGCTAATACGCACACTATTGGAGAGGCAAGAAAAAGCCTTATTTTTCAGTAACAAAGCTAAATTCATTAGGCTTAAAGTGTACGCTTTATCCGATTTTCAGGATTGTAACTGATCCGGAGTTGAGAAAGAAAATCAGGGAGGTGGCCTGGAATCAGTCACAGGTAACCGACGCTTCATTGTTCATTGTTTTATGCGCGAATCTAACGTCCTGGATGCAGCCGGATCGCTATTGGGTGAATGCCCCTGAAGAAGTGCGAAATTTTATGATTCCTGCCATTGATGAGTATTATCGTGGCAAAGATCAGGTACAGCGAGATGAAGCTATGAGATCCTGTGCTATTGCTGCCCAAACCTTAATGTTGGCTGCACAATCAATGGGATATGACTCCTGTCCTATGGATGGCTTTGATTTTGATAAAGTGGCCGAGCTTATCAAGCTTCCCGATGACCACGTTATTACGATGTTTGTGGCAATCGGCAAGGGAGTAAAAGAACCCTGGCCTCGTCCAGGCCAATTACAACTCGATGAGGTGGTTATTACAAATACCTTTGGTTAATTCTGTTTTTTTTGGGTCAAAGGCTTTT
>WGCP01000204.1 GCA_015493715.1 Desulfobulbaceae bacterium | reverse complement strand
TGTATTTCCCATGAGTGGTTGATACCTGCCCTCAAGACATGCCCGTAATACCGCACGGCTGGCGCCTGCCTGTCCAAGGATAGCTGAAACAAAAACACACGTATCCAATATTATCTTTTGCATGTGACATGATAGCATATATGAAAGCACTGCGTCAATCAGTACCTTACGTCTGAAATCCTGTCATAAACAACAGCGAGCTTGCAGAACTCCTGGGGATAGGCCAGGTAGTGCCGAAAAAGGGACTGTTCACAGAGGGAGAATATTCGTTTTGCGATACCATTTTTCAACCTTTTCCTGTATAAAAGAAATTTTCTTTTTCTGATCCTTACAGGGAGAATAATGGACAAACTGTACCTGACCGCCCAGGGGTTGCTGGAAGATTCCTTTAAACTGGCCCACCAGATTTTGCGCAGCGGCTTCAAGCCTACCTTTATCATCGCCGTCTGGCGGGGTGGGGCGCCCATAGGGATTGCGGTGCAGGAGTTTTTGTCGTTTCACGGCATCCATGCCGATCATATCGCCATCCGTACTTCATCGTATACCGGCATTGATAATCAGACGCGCGAAATCGAGATTTTCGGCCTTAATTACCTGGTGAAGAACATGCAGCACACCGACCGGCTGCTCATTGTTGATGATGTCTTTGACACCGGTCGTTCCATGGAGGCCATCGTCAATGAACTGCAACGACGCATGCGTATGAACATGCCCGAAGATGTCCGTATCGCCGTGCCCTATTATAAGCCCGAGCGCAATCAGATCGGCAGGGCGCCCGAGTATTTTGTCCATGAAACCAACGCCTGGATCAAATTTCCCCATTCCCTGGAGGGGTTAAGTGTTGATGAAATCAGGGAAAAACGTCCCGCCATCTATGAGATAGTCAAAAATCACCTGCCCAAGACCTGAATTTGAGCCCTCAGGCGGACGTTACCCCCAAACCAAACCTGTAGGGGCGGCTTCAGCCGCCATATTTTCCACGGTCATCACAAGAATACACCATCGTAATAGGCGAATAAATTCGCCCCTACGGAGAATTGGTGCAGAGAATATTGTCAGAGGCGGTTGCTACCGCCATAGAGATGCCCGACAATCAGCTGTCCTGCAACCAGATAGCATCCCAGTGGGGGTACTCCTCAATATGCTGTACCAGATTTGCCCGCAGGGGATTGGCAACAAGATACCGGGCAACCTGTTTGATGTCTTCCTCCCGGCGCAGGGCATGGTCATAATAGCCGCGCTGCCAGATTGAACCCTGTTGATGCAGGTATCTGTTGAGATCACGCGCGGAACCGCCTTTGAACAATCGCACCACATCCGCAAGCCTTTTTCCTTCCCCAAGTTGTATCAGCCAATGGAGATGATCCGGCATCAGTACCCAGGCAAGGGAGTCCATAAAACGGTCGTCATGGAGTTGCCGCATCCTTTGAACCACAATGCGCGCGCACCGGAAATCTGTAAACCAGCATTTGCGCCCGGCCGTACAGATGGTGAGGTGGTAGATTTGTCCGGGTATGGAAACTCTGCCCTTTAAGAGATTATCACGAGGCATGGTGAGTCTCTTGCCTTCAGTATGTGGGGAAAAGTTCAGGGGTGGTTTTTATCGTCTGCAAGGTTCCTGTAATGATCATACCTTATCCGGCGAATAAATTCGCCCCTACGGAGAATTGGTGCCTCATGCGACGATACGGGTGAATCAATTTGTCCCTGCAGGTTATGCTGCGGGCTGAACTGTGCAGGTATTCTGTTTGATGGAACCGTATACCCAGAAGTCGGGTCTGGAGCCGGGCAGGGTATGGGCGGCGGCAATAATCTGCCTGGCCGTTTTGCGGGCGGTTGTATCTTCTGCCTTATTGAAAAAAATGCAGCTGCGGGCTGTGGGCGGACAGCCTTTGAGCATGCCTTGCCGATGGACAGCCAGGCGGGCAAGGGCGAGGGGGGTGATCGGCTCTTGCGGCCGTAGGCCGGTGATGGCGGCAACCGACCTGGGGCGGAAAACAAAATCTTCGGTCAGGGGCCGGCCAACACAGTCAAGACCGACCAGGGCGATAAAAAGCTCCGTCCATACCGGCACAACTGGTTCCTTTTTTCCGGGAGCCTTGAGCGATAACCCCCTGGCGCCGTCGGCCTCGATGATCATCCGGTCGGCAGGAATCTGCCTACGGACGCGCGAGAGTTCGGACGGGGATAATCCCGCCAGCTTATTGTCCGGCAGCAGGTGACGCCCGATGGTTGCGTGGAGGTCGCGATCAAGCGCTGTGACAAGGCGGGAATAAAAATGTTCTTCCTTCTGGAGGATGACATTTTTACTTTGCCGGGACGCAGGGACACGAATACGGGTTGTGGTTGTGGTGATGACCCGCTTCCCCTGCCTGATACAGCCCCAGGCCAGCAGAAACATGAGCGAGGTCTTGCCGCCGGCCCCGACAATGGAAATGACCCTGTCCTCCGCTTGCACAAGGCTTGTGAAAATACCGGTCATTTTTTCAGCAGTACCCTATAGATTACCGGACCGGGCCGCGATCAGTTCGGCAATAATGGAGACGGCAATTTCCCTTGGGGTTTCCGATCCGATTGGGATGCCGACCGGACAGTGTACCCGGGCAAAATCGGCATTGGTAAAGCCCTGCCTCTTCAAGTTATAATAAATAATATCCCGCTTCCGCCTGCTGCCGATCATGCCAATGTACCGGGCAGGGGTTCGCAGGGCCTGGGCAAGTATTTCCTGGTCATGGCTGTGTCCCCTGGTGATGATGAGCAGGTATAAATCCTCTGTCTGCTCAATATCGGCAAAGGCATTGGCGACATCAATGGTCAACGTGGCTGCGGCCATTGGAAAGCGCTGTTTATCGGCAAACTCTTTTCTGTCGTCACAGACAATCACGTCAAAATCTATGGAGGCGGCAAGGTCAGCCACATGCAAGGAGATATGGCCGCCACCGAAGAGAACAACGGTGCCGCTTTTGGGCAGGGGATCAATGACCAGCGCCTTTTTGCCGGTTCGGATAATTTGGGTTGTTCGACTGCGTATAATCGCCGCAAAGTCAATGTCGTCCCTGGCCGGTAGGTTTTTTGTCAGATCAATAAAATCACGGTTGGGATGTTGCGGGTCGGTAATGTCAATGATCCAGGTCCCGCGACTTCCTTTACTATAACAGGCAAGAGCGCGGGCAAACATGGGCACCAGGTCCGGTGTTAATCGTTCAATGAGAACAATTTGGATACCACCGCAGATCATGTCGGCATCTTCGCCTGCGCCGTTGGCCCGCATGTCGAATTCCGTCATTAC
The DNA here is from genome assembly GCA_015493715.1 of Desulfobulbaceae bacterium. GTDB lineage: Bacteria > Desulfobacterota > Desulfobulbia > Desulfobulbales > Desulfobulbaceae > DRLX01. Next base: position 16,804 of record WGCP01000204.1, on the reverse strand, counting down.
CGGCGCCGCGCCCCGGGCGACCTCCCGTGCCTTTGTCTGGGCGGTAAATTCAAGCATGCCGCCGCCGATTGTCCCGTGCAGGGTGCCGTCCTTTTCCACCACCATTTTAGAACCGGGTAGCCTGGGCGCGGAACCATTTTTATCAATAATGGTGACCAGGGCGATGGTTGTGTTGCCTTTGAGCAGGGAAAGAATTTGTTTTTCAATCATAGAGTTAGCTTGATTACGACTTCGCTGTTTCAATGGTCTAGTAATTGTGCATTTTCGGTGTGTTCAGCAATAAGTTGGGCAAGGTCAACGCCCGCAAGTTCTCCTTTCTCAACCTTCCATTTCCCGGCAACCATGACATAGTCCGCCCGGTGCGCCCCGCAGAGCAGCAGGGCGGCCAGCGGATCGCCTGCCCCGGAAAAACGGGGTCCGTTCAGGGTAAACAGGGCCAGGTCCGACTGTTTGCCGACAGCGATTTCACCGATGTCCTCCCGTCCCAGACAACCTGCCGAACCCATGGTCGCCCAGCGCAGGGCATCTTGATGGGTCACCGCGGCCGATCCGTAGCGCAGACGCTGTAGCAGCAGGGCCTGCCGCACTTCCTGCATCATGTTGGAACAGTCATTGGAGGCCGAGCCGTCCACGCCCAGGCCGACCGGACAGCCGGCCTGCTCAAGATCACGCGTCCGGCACTGGCCGGAGCCTAAAATCATATTGGAACTCGGGCAGTGGCAGATGCCGACCCCGGCCTGTCCCAGGCGCATAATTTCCTCATCGGTAAAATGGATGCCGTGCGCCAGCCAAACATCGTTGTTCATCCAGCCGACCCGTTCCAGGTAATCAACGGGCCTCAGGCCGAACTGTTCACGGCAGAAAATATTTTCATCAATAGTTTCCGCGAGATGGGTGTGCAGTCGTACCTTGTTTGTGCGGGCAAGGTCCGCCGTGTTTCGCATCAACTCTTCGCTGACGGAAAACGGTGAGCAGGGGGCCAGGGCGATCTGCAGCAAGGAGCCGGGGGCCGGATCGTGGTACCTGCCGATGACCCGTTCACAGTCGGCAAGGATGGTGTCTTCGTCCTGGATTGTAGTACGGGGCGGCAGACCGCCCTGGTCCTCACCCAGGCTCATGGAGCCCCGGGTCAGTACCGCCCGGATGCCGATCTGCCGGATGGCATCGACCTGGATGTCGAGCGCTTCCGGCGCGGCAATCGGAAAGATATAATGATGATCGGCCGTGGTCGTGCAGCCCGAGAGCAAAAGCTCGGCGGCGGCAAGACGGGTAGACACATGGATCATCTCTTCGCTCAGCCCCGCCCAGATGGGATACAGGCTTTTCAGCCAGGGAAAGAGCTCCTTGTTAAGGGCCGCCGGACAGGCCCGGGTGAGGGTCTGGTAGAAATGATGGTGCGTGTTGACAAGCCCCGGCAGCACCACATGGGCGGAGGCATCAAAGATGTGCTTGACCTCCATTGACGGTCGGCTGCCGGAGGGCAGGATTTCGATGATCGTATCGCCCTCGACAACAATGCCGCCGCCGGCGTCAACGCTCTCGCTTACCAGGATGGCAAGCGGATTTTTCAGCCAGATTGTCATGGACATTTATGCCGGGTTTTCCAGCAGGCCGGTTTTTTTGTTGAATGTTTCAATCAATCTGTCGATCTCGTCCATGGAATCGGGGATACTCGTCCAGTAATCCGGCTCATACCACTGCGCCTGGATCTCTTCAAAGCTCTTGCCCTGTTGTTCAACCCAGGTGAAATATTTCAGATTGTGAATTCGTTTGCGGTCAACATAGGTCAGCTCCTGCATGTTGTCCGTTGTCTCGCCAAGTAGATAGCGGTGGAACACACCGGCAGCATCCAGGTCCGTGAATTCACCTTCCTCCTCGGTAAGCTCCGCCAGGCGGCTCTGGTACATCTCCATGGAATCCGTGGCCATGGTGATGATGACGTCCTGTTCATCCATCTCAAAATATTTGGCTGTTTTTATGGCGGCAAGCACATTGGCAATACTCGAAATTCCCAGCAGATCCAGGTCATTGACCAGCTCTTCGGCAATACCCTGGTCGAGCAGATAGCTTTTACCAGCCGGTTCGTTGAACAACCGGATCAGTCCCATGGGACCGTTATCATCAATAGCAGTGACGATATCGGTATTCTTGACATTATGGATCCAGGGGACATGTTTGTCGCCGATACCCTCAATGCGATGGGCTCCAAAACCGTTGTTGAGCAGGGTCGGGCATTGCAGTGCCTCACTGGCCACGATTTTGGCCTGCGGAAAATGATTTTTAAGGAAATCGCCGCAGGCAATGGTGCCGCCGGACCCTGTATTTGAGACCATGGCCCGGAAACGGTCATTGGACCCCATGAATTCATCCAGGACCTCTTTCATGGCATGGCCGGTCACCTGGTAATGCCAGAGGTAATTGCCGAATTCATCAAACTGGTTGAAGATGGAAAGGGCCTGTCCCGAGTTGCGCAACTCGTTGCATTTATCAAAAATTTCCTTGACGTTGGACTCGGAACCGGGCGTTTTGATGGTCTCGCCCGCCACCTTGGCCAGCCAGTCAAACCGTTCTTTGCTCATGCCTTCGGGCAGAATGGCGATGGAGTCGCAGGCCAGCAGGTTGGAATCATAGGCCCCGCCACGGCAGTAGTTGCCGGTGGAGGGCCAGACGGCCTTCATGGTGGTTGGATCAAATTGACCTGTCACCAGCCGAGGGACCAGACAACCATAGGCAGCCCCGACCTTGTGGGCACCGGTGGGAAACCATTTGCCTAAGAGTATGACGATGCGGGCATCAACCCCGGTCAGTTCTTTTGGGAGAACCAGGTAATTAACGCCGTCGAACTGCCCCCCTTTTTCTTTGGGTTCGTTATGCCAGTTGATGCGAAAGAGGTTGCGTGGGTTTAAGTCCCACAGTCCCACATCCTCAAGCTGTTTTTTGATGGTATCCGGGATCAGGGCCGGATTGATCATCTGTTTGAAGGTGGGGATGATAATATTCTGCTCCCTGGCCCGTTTGACGGCATTGTCCAGTTTTGTCTGATCGTGCAGGGTAAGATCGATGAGGTTATGCATAGGGGTTCCTATTATGTTGTCAATATGGTTATCTGTTTCCAATCTCAATGGAGGATGGCGGTAACAATGATGGCGTCGTAAAAACTTCGATCTACTGCGTCGTGTGTCCCGGGGCGATTCACAACATACTACCTGTATAGTCAAGACCCGCCACAGAACACTACTCCTCGGAGTCTACGCTTCGCTCCGCTTACCTGTATATCTGTGTTTTTACTTAGCCATCTTTAGGAATTGTTCGGATTTATTACGAGTTCATCAACAATGGCTTTCACCGCATCAAGGGACGGTTCGATGTGGTGCGGATGAACGCCTGTCATCTCCACGGCGGTCATGGCGCTGCTGATGTCTTTCAGACCACTGCCGGTATTGAGGATGACGATGCGCTCATTCGCCTCGACCAGGCCCTCGTCCACAGCCCTGACAAGACCGGCAAAGGCGGCGGCTCCGGCCGGTTCACCGAAAACACCACTGCCCTGCGCCAGCCGGGGGATGGCGGTCAGAATTTCATCATCACTGACCTGGACAAAGGCGCCGCCGGTTTCGGTAACGGCAGCCAGCGCCTTGATCCTGTCCCTGGGCAGACCAGCGCTGATGCTGTCGGCAACCGTTTGCCCGGAAACAGGGGCCTTGCACAGAACATCCTCCCCGTTTTTCCACGCCTCGTAGAGAAAATTTGAGCCCTCGGCCTGAACGCCGATGAGGCGGGGCATGCGGTCAATCCAGCCCAGAGCGCGTAAATCCTTGAGCCCCTTGTGCAGACCGCCGATGATGCAGCCGTCGCCGACACTGACAAAGATTACCTCCGGGGCCTGCCAGTTCATCTGTTCACAGATTTCATAGGCGGCAGTCTTTTTGCCCTCGGTCATGTACGGGTTATAGCCGGTATTGCGGTTGTACCAGCCATATTCACCGGCTGCTTCAAGGCAGAGTTCAAAGGCGTCGTCATAGGTTCCTTTGACCAGCATAACCGTTGAATTGTACACAAGCAGCTGGGCGATCTTGGCGGGTGGCGCCGACTCAGGCACAAAGATCACATTTTTTTGACCCACGCTTGCACAGATGCCGGAGAGGGCGGCCGCCGCATTGCCGGTGCTGGCGGTGGTTATAATTTCGGCCTGTTGTTCCCTGGCCTTGACCACGGCTACGGCACTGGCTCGGTCCTTGAAGCTGGCCGTAGGCAACCGGCCATCATCTTTGACCCACAGGTGGTCGATCCCTAACTGGTTGGCGAGCCGAGGTGCCTTGTAAAGAGGCGTCCAGCCGATGGCAAGCGGCGGTGTCTGCGCATCGGCATCGACCGGTAACAGGGGTTTATAGCGCCAGATGGAATAATCCGGATTTTCCGCCAGCGTTGCACGGTTGATACGGTTTTTGAGGAGATCATAGTCATAGCGTACGTCAACAATGCCATCGTTCCCATGATCGGGACAGATGTAGTCTATTTCTTCCGGGGAATATTTTTTGTCGCAGATGAGACATTGCAGGTGAAGAATATGGTCCATGGTTATAATGCCTCGTTGATGAGAGCGAGCATGTCCTGCTCGCTTTTAACAGTGAGCACCTTGCCCGCATCCACGGTATAGCCGTATTCTTCGGCAATACGTTCATACAGGGGCCGCCGATGCGCAATCAGGTGGGGAAAGACCCATTGGACGAAATCATCCGGGTCCATTTCATCGGTTTGACCAAGCCCGTTTTTTTTCAGATATTTTTCCACATGGTAATCGAGAAATGTTTCATCATAGTAGAGTGGCTTGGGATCGGCCTGGGCCCGCTGGATCAGCATCTGCTCCATGCCTTTATCGGCCCGGAGATAGATGATAACCGAGTGTTTGGAGAGTTCGTCCCAGACCTCCTCATCGGTCAGCTCGCAGATGGAGCCGCCGGTATCGTTGAGGAAATGGGGACGGTCATACAGGGTTCGTGCCTTGTCAATGAAGGGACCGACATCCCGGATAGCCTGTATCTCCGCCTCCCTGTGCAGTCGCTGTCTCCGTTTGAATTCCTCGAGACTGGAACCGCCCATGGCCGGATTGCCGATTTTTCCCAGAAAGGTGGACACCGGTTTCAGATGCTGGAAGGTGATGTTACTGCGAAAGGAAATCGAGTCGCTCAGGATCAGGTCCCGCAGAAAGGGCTGTTGCAGGGCATGTCTCTTGATATTGTCGAGGATCGGTTCTTTCAGGTAACGGGTGCCTATCCGATAATCGGCGGAATAGTGAAACCAGGTCTCCTTTGACAGCACACCGGCAAGGGTGGTTTTCCCCACTCCGGACATGCCCATCAGGGTAATGACCTTATTGGGCCATTGCTGAAATTTCTGTCTGCTGATTTTCATATCGCCTCAACCGGGGCTTTCTGCGTTTCACCGGTCATCAACAGGCCTATGGATTCCCGGGTTGCCTGGTCTCGCTCGATGATACCCATGATTTGTCCGTCAAACATGACCGCTATCCGATCGGAAAGAGCCATGACCTCATCCAGGTCCTCGGAGATGACGATGGATGCAGTACCCCGCTGCCGTTGCTCGGCAATACGTTCATGGATATACTCGGCAGCGCCGATATCAACCCCACGGGTGGGCTGAGAGGCGAGTAGCACCCTGGGTCCGGACCCCGGTGTCCGCAACCCCGCAATCGCCTCGGCCAGTCCATTGCCGATGATGATGGTCGAGCACCTGGTGGCCATGACGCTGACACCGAGATGTCTGCCGCTTCCAGATTCTCGCAGATGGCGCGGACGTTGAGTCCATAGGTGGTTTTATTGAGGACAAAACTCATCACCGGCATCAGCCCAAAGGCGCCCAGGGGAATAAGAAGCCGGACAATTGATTGTATGGTGTTTGTTTTCACGTTTGTCCCGGTTGCAACGGAGCGATGGGTCTGCAGAAGGCCCATCGCCTGGTCAGTGCAGATAGGATAGGAAAAAAATCCGCTTATCATCTGGGAACTGCCTATTGCCGATTTTTGGTGATAAGGCTACCTTGAAAAATAGTATTTCCGTCCAATTTCTGTGTCATACTCAAAATTTTATTCTCGGAATATTCGGCCTGTGGTAAAATTTTTCGTATTTCTTGATCTTGAACGAAAAGCCTAATTTTTCAAGGCACCCATAAGTGATAAACTCGTAAAAAGGCAAAATTTTTTCAAAGATGGCTAAGTGAAAATATAGATATACAGGTAAGCATAGACTCCGAGGAGTAGTGTTCCGGGGTGGGTCTCAACTATACAGGAAGTATGTTGTGAATCGCCCCGGGACAGGTCGCCATAGATCAAAGTTTTTACGACGCCATCATAAGTGAAAAAACGATCACTTGGGGATACTTCCCTGAACACCCTCGACATAATAATTCATGCCGAGCAGGTCTTTGTCGGTCAGGGATTTTCCGGCGGCAACAATCAGCTTGCCGCTCTGATTCTTGATGGGGCCGTGGAAGGGTTTAAAGGTGCCGTCGGCAATCCCTTTGGTTGTTTTTTCCACCAGGGCGACTACGTCCTTGGGAACAACGGGATTGATCGGCGCCAGCTTAATGGACCCCTCTTTAATACCGCTCCAGACCGCTTCCGGTTTCCAGGTATGGTCAAGCACGGACTGGGCCACCTTGGTATAAAATTTACCATAGTTATGGGTGACGGCCGTCAACTGGGCTTTGGGCCCGTATTTGGACATATCAGAATGATAGGCAATGGCGTAGACGCCCTTTTCCTCCGCCGTCAGCACCGGCGCTGTTGAATCGGTATGGTGGGTAATAACGTCTGCGCCCTGGGCAATTAATGCCTCGGATGCTTCACGTTCCTTGCCCGGATCAAACCATGAGTTGACCCAGATCACCTTGACCTTGATGGCCGGGTTGACGGATCTGGCGCCCAGGGTATAGGCATTGATGCCCCGGATAACTTCGGGGATGGGGAATGCGGCGACATAGCCCAGGGTATTGGATTTGGTCATCTTGCCGGCGATGATACCGGCAAGGTAACGGCCCTGGTAATATCTGCACATATAGGTACCGACATTTTTGGCCGTTTTGTAGCCGGTGCAGTGTTCAAAATATTTCTTGGGAAACATCTTGGCCACTTTCAGGGTGGGATTCATATAGCCGAACGAGGTGGTGAATATCAGGTCATAGCCACTCTTGGCGAGATTTCTGATAACGCGTTCCGCCTCGGGGCCTTCGGGAACCTTTTCAATGTATTTGGTCTCAACCTTGTCGCCGAGATTTTTTTCCAGGGCAAGGCGGCCCTGGTTATGCTGATAGGTCCAGCCGGCATCCCCGATCGGACTGATGTAGACAAAGCCGACTTTAAGTTTTTCCGCCGCCGATGCGGACAGGACAAGGCCCAGCACACAGGCGGCAAGGATACACACTGAAAAAATGTGTTTTTTGGCAAGCATCATGTGGTTCTCCTTTTGTGAAATGAATGAAATGGGTTAGGAATAGAAATTAAATAACCTGAACATCTCGCATCTCATCTTCAGGCCATCTTTGACCGCTCTTCAATCACGAAATCCTCATCGTAGGCCCTGCTACGTCTGCGGTTTCGTTCAATCAGATCGATCAAACTTGACCTAAAGCTGAGCACGATATTGTCCACGTTCTTTAATCTCTGTTCCTTACTGATTCTCCGGATGATAAGTTATACCGAGCGAGGCCGGTGAATTCAATCGTATTGCCGTTAAGTCTCTTGAAATAACAACCAGAACAAGAATAGTGGCAAGATAGGGCAGCATGGATAACAGTTGCGAGGGGATATCAATGCCCAGACCCTGGATATGGAACTGGGCAATGGTGATGGCGCCGAACAGGTAGGCCCCGAAGAGGACACGCAGCGGCCGCCAGGTGGCAAACACCACCAGGGCCAGGGACACCCAGCCTCTGCCCGCGACCATGCCCTCAACCCAGACCGGTGTATAGGCCACCGACAGATAGACGCCGCCAAGCCCCGCCATGGCACCGCCGAACAGAACGGCAATGTAGCGTATTCGTACAACATTATAGCCGAGAGCGTGCGCCGATTTCGGGGCTTCTCCGACCCCGCGCAATATCAGCCCGGCCCTGGTTTTATATAAAAACCAGGAGACAATGGCCAGAAGTGCAAGAGAGCCGTAGACCAGGATGTCGTAAGAAAAGAAGAGCTTGCCGAGCACCGGGATGTCACTGAGTAGAGGGATCGGCAGTTCGGGAATGCCCGGCAGGGCGATACTGGTATACTTCAGGCCGAGAAATGCGCTCAGGCCGATGCCGAAGATGGTCAGGGCAAGACCGCTGGCGACCTGGTTGGCCATGAGCGTCAGGGTGAGAACGCCGAATATGGCGGCCATAAGCATTCCCGCCGTCATGCCGCAACCAACCGCCAGCAGCAGGCTTCCTGTCTTGGCCATGGCGATGAAACCGGTGATCGCCCCGACCAGCATCATGCCCTCGACGCCCAGGTTCAAAACGCCTGATTTTTCAGTAACCAGTTCTCCAAGGGCGGCATAGACAAAGGGGGTTCCGGCGGCAACGGCGGCAATAAGTATTTTGATAAAGATAGCAAAGTCCATTATCCGTTCTCCCTTTGACGGCTGTTCAGGCGCAGCCGGTAATGGATGAGGAAGTCGGCCGCCAGCAGGTAGAAGAGGAGCAATCCCTGGAAGATACCGGTGACTGCAGAGGGCAGGTCCAGGTTCATTTGGCCGGATTCGCCGCCGAGATAAAGCAGCGCCATCAGGAGACTGGAGAGAAAGATGCCGCCGGGATGTAGCCTGCCGACAAAGGCGACGATGATGGCGGCATAGCCGTAGCCCGGAGACACCGAGGGCAGGAGCTGGCCGATGGGACCGGCAATTTCCAACGCCCCGGCAATACCTGCTGTTATGCCGCCTGAGAGCATGCCGATCCAGATCAGTTTTTTATACTTAAATCCGGCATAGGTGGCCGCTTTCTGCGCAAGTCCCGCAACCTGGAGCTGATATCCGGTAAAGCCCTTTTCCAGAAAAACCCAGCCGATACCAACGCCGATAATCGAAATGAGGACGCCGAGATGGAGCCGGGTTCCCTCGATTAGAATCGGCAGCATGGCCGAGTCGGAGAAGAGAACCGACTGGGGAAAGCCGTACCCGTTGGGATCCCGCAGGGGTCCATGTACCAGGAATTCCAGCAGGAGCAGAGCCACATAGTTGAGCATCAGTGAGACCAGGATCTCATTGGCGTTAAAGACGGTTTTTAACAGCGCCGGAATGGCGGCCCAGAGGATGCCGCCTATTGCTCCGCAAAGGATCATCAGCGGCAGAATAAAATGACTGCTGCTGCCGTGGAAGATGATCGCTATATAGCCGCCGAAAATGGCGCCCAGGGCCATCTGCCCTTCGGCGCCGATATTCCAGATGTTTGCCCGAAAGCCGATAGCCAGGCCGGTGCCGATGAGCATCAGCGGCGCGGCCTTGATAAACAGTTCGCCGATGCCGTACAAATCGTGGATCGGCTCTATGAAAAAGGCGTGAAAGGCCTGCACCGGATCCTTGCCTAAAAGGGTAAAGATGATGAGACCGCTGATGAGCATCAGAACGGCGGCAATGAGCGGTGAGCAGTATTTCATCACCCGTGACGGCTCGGGCCTTGGCTCTATTCTAACAAACATAACCGTCCTGCTCCTGCGTTGTGGTCCGGGGAGTTTTTTCTTTCGGCCCGCCGGGAAACATACCACTCATCCAGAGGCCTATTTCTTCTTTATTGGTATCCTGTACTTGCAGGGAAGGGGAGCTTCTGCCCTGGGCAAGCACAATCAGCCGGTCGCAGATTTCAAAGAGTTCGTCCAGTTCCTCGGACACCACCAGTACGGCGGAGCCGTTGTTGCGCAAATCAATCATGGCCTGACGGATGACATTGGCGGCTCCGACATCCACTCCCCAGGTGGGCTGGGAGACAATGAGTAGTTTCGGCTGCTGGAGAATTTCTCTGCCGGTGATATATTTCTGCATGTTGCCGCCGGAGAGGCTGGTAATGGGATCATCTTTTGAGCCGCATTGGACGGAAAAACCGGTTATGCACTGCTGGGCAAACTCAGCCGCTTTACGAAATCGGAGCAGGCCGTTTTTGACCATTCCGTGCCGGTGGGCAGTGAGTATGCCGTTATAGGTCAGCGACATTCCGGGCACCGCCCCTCTGCCCAGACGTTCCTCCGGCACAAAACCAAGCCCTAAGTTGCGCCGCTGATCGGGATTCAGGTGGCCGACCGGTACATCGTAGATTGTGATGAGATTTTTGTCGTCAACGAGTCGTTCTCCGCTCAGGCAGTAGAGGAGTTCCTGCTGCCCATTGCCGGAAATACCGGCTATGCCGAGAATCTCGCCCTCGGACACGGAAAAATTGATCGCCTGCAGATCCGTGCCGAACGGATCAGCGGATTTTGTGGACAGGTCGTTGACCTGGAGACATTTTCTCCCGGAGATAACCGGCCGCTTACCGGAACAAATCGGAAGCTCTTTGCCGATCATCATGCGGGCAAGGCTTGCGGCGGTTTCCTCGGCCGGTTTCGCGTATCCCGTCACCTTGCCGCCCCTGATAATGGTGGCCTTGTGGCATAGTTCCATGATCTCGTCGAGTTTATGGCTGATATAGAGGATCGAACATCCCTCGGCGGCGAGGCGGCGCAGGGTATCAAACATGATGCGTACCGCCTGCGGGGTGAGCACCGAGGTGGGTTCGTCCATGATTAACAGTTTCGGTTCCTGCAGCAGACAGCGCAGAATTTCAACCCGTTGCCGGAGGCCGACGGACAGCGAATGCACCAGTCGTTCCGGATCAAGGGGCAGACCATAGTCGGCGGACACTGTTCTGATGCGCTCGGCCAGGGGCTCAAGGCGTGGCGAATCATCCATGGCCAGGGCAATATTTTCGGTCACCGTCAGGGTCTCGAAGAGGGAGAAATGCTGGAAGACCATGCCGATGCCGAGTTTTCTCGCATGGGCCGGATTTTGGATAACAACCGGCTTGCCGTTCCAGAGGATCCTGCCCCTGTCCGGTTTAACAACCCCGTAAATCGCCTTCATGAGCGTGCTCTTGCCGGCGCCGTTTTCCCCGAGTACGGCGTGGATTTCACCCGGATAAATACGCAGATCAATGGAATCATTAGCAATGACCGATGGATATATTTTGGTCATTCCCTGCAATTCAAGACGTGGTGTATTGTTCATCGGCTTTACCCGGCCTCAGCTTGTCGTTCATGGACCAGGCGACCGGCCACATAGGTGGCGGCAACTGCTCTGTCGTCACCAAGAATCATGAGGGCAAAGAGCAGTTCTTCAACAGTTCGTGCTTTTTTGCTCCGCATGGATAGAAGTTGTGTTGCCTCGGGATCAAGAGCGATAAAATCCGCCTCTTTGCCGGGCAGGAAATTACCGAGAAGATGATCGAGACAAAGGGCCCTGGCCCCGCCCAGGGTCGCTAAATAGAGCATTTCTGCGGCTGAAAGATTCTGTTGCTGCAGCTGCATAACCTTGTATGCCTCGTTTGTGGTTTGCAGCATGCCGAATGAGGTGCCGCCGCCGACATCGGTGGCCAGGCCGACTTTCACCTTTTTTTTGCGGGCACGATGCAGGTTAAACAGGCCGCTTCCCAGGAAAAGGTTGGATGTCGGACAAAAGGCGATGGCCGAATCCGTTGTCTGCAGTCGGTCCCATTCGGCATCTTCTAAGTGAATGCAGTGGGCGAAGACACTTCTTTCTCCGGTGAGGCCGTGATGATGGTAGACGTCAAGGTAGTTCTGCCGCTCCGGGAACAGTTGCCGCACCCAGGCGATCTCATCCTTGTTTTCAGCCAGATGGGTTTGCAGGTAAAGATCCGGATATTTTTTTTTCAGTTTCCCGGCCAGCGCTAATTGTTCATTTGTCGAGGTAGGCGCAAATCTGGGGGTAAGGGCATAGAGCAACCTGCCTCGTTTATGCCATTTCTCAATCAGGGCCTTGCTCTCATTATAGCCGGACCGGGCGGTGTCCAGGAGACTGGCCGGCGCATTACGATCCATCAGCACCTTGCCGGCGATGATGCGCATATTCTTTTTTTCAGCGGCAGCAAACAGTCCATTCACCGACTGGGGATGGACCGTGCAGAACACCATGGCCGTGGTGGTGCCGTTGCGCAGCAGCTCATTCACAAAAAACTTTGCCATCTTTTCCGCATATTGTTCATTCCCGTACTGCATCTCGGCCGGGAAGGCATAATTTTCCAGCCATTGCAGCAGTTGCCTGCCATGGGAGCCGATGATCTCTGCCTGGGGAAAATGAATATGGGTATCGATAAAGCCGGGAACAATTATCTTGTCGCCAAGGTCATGGACAGGGCAGGATTGGGGAATTTTTTGTTCTCCTTCCGTCCAGGTACCGAACCAGGTAATCAGGCCGTTATGCACCAGCAACAACCCGTCTTCAACGTGGCGCAGCTCCAGTGTTGCCGGATCATCCGCGCATTCCGGTATATCAAGGAATTGCCCCCGTATGGCCAGCTCGTTGTTCATTTTTTCAGGGCTTCCTCAGCGGCGTTGATGATGGTTTGGTAGCCGGTACAGCGGCAGAGATTGCCTGCGTGCGCCTTTTTCATCTCCTGCCGGGATAGAGTTTTTCCCTTGTTCTCTTCCACAAAGGCAGTGGTGGCCATGATAAGGCCGGGAGTGCAGAATCCACACTGGACCGCGCCCGCCTCCATATACGCCTCCTGAACAGGAGAGAGCTTGCCGTCCCGGCACTCTCCCTCCGCCGTCCGGATCGTTGTGTTGTCCGCCCAGACAGCAAGATAAAGGCAGGAATCCACGGCGACGTTGTCGACCAGCACCGTGCAGGCCCCGCATTCACCGACGCCGCAGCCCTGTTTGACACTGGTGTAGCCCCTCTCACGCAACAGCTCCAGTAGTGACTGGCGCACATCCACCACCAGCTCATATTTTTTGCCGTTAATGGTCAGGTTGATATTTCTGGTCTGCATCAGCATGTGCCTCCCTGGTTGTCAACCGCCTGTCGGGTCACCTTTTTTGCCAGCGTCCGAATAATATGGAGCCGGAATTCTTTGCTCGCCCGCCAGGATGTTCGGGGCTTGACATCGGCTGCAACCGCATCGGCCAGCCGCTTAAGGCTTTCTTCCGAAATAACGGCACCCTTCATGGTTTTCTCCGCGGTTGGGCAGCGGATCGGAGTGGGCGCGGCAACGGTAAAGGCGAGTTTGAAGGTTTCAACTTCCTCTCCGTGCATTTTTATCGCGGCCCCGCAGCCGATGGTGGCAATATCCATGGCCCCGCGCATGGCATATTTGATATAGGATGCCTTGAAATCGGTATAATTCTCCGGCCGAATGACAAAGGATTTAAGGAGGTCACCCTGTTGCAGGATGGTGCGGCCCGGTCCGGTGTGGAATCCATGGATGGATTCTCTTCGTTCGCCTTCCGTTCCCTGGATCTGGAGATCAAATTCATACACCAGGGCTGCGCAGGCGGAGTCCGCACTGACGGCGCCGTTACAGATATTGCCGCCCATGGTGCCGGTGTTTCTTACCTGCGGCCCACCGATGGTGAGCAGGGACTGGGCAAGCATGGGAACATTTCGGCTGATGATGTCATTGGTGATGATTTCGGTAAAGGTGGCGCGAGAACCGATGAAAATGGTGCCGCTCTCGTCCATGCTGATTGTTTTCAGTTCATCAAGACCATTGATGTCGATAAGGTGACCGTAGCCGCTTTTTCCCTCATGCAGCCGGACCAGCACGTCGGTGCCGCCGGCAAGGATTTTTGTTCCTTCATAGGCGGCAAGATGCTGGACCGCGTCCTCGACGCTTGTGGCATAATGATAATTTTCTATTGGAAACATGATCGTTCTCTTACAGGAGTCCTGCGGCTCGAAAATGGGTAAATAGTACCTTGGGTGTCATGGGCATCTCGTTAATTTTTACCCCGGTGGCATCCCAGATCGCATTGCGGATGGAGGGGCCCTGGGAGATGATCGGCGGTTCTCCCAGCGACTTGTTGCCATAGGGGCTTGTCGGATCAAAGGTGTCGACAAATTCACTTTCCAGATCCGGGATGTCGACACAGGTGGGGATTTTATAATCCAGCAGGTTGCCGTTATAAATCCAGCCGGTCTCAGAATCAATCATCAGTTCTTCAAAAAGCGCCATACCGATGCCCATGGCCATACCGCCATGAACCTGGCCGGTTGCGGAAAGCGGGTGGATGATCCTACCCGCGTCGTGGACGTTGATAATATTTTTGATAGTGACACTGCACATTTCAATATCCACTTCAAGATCAACAAAGGTGCAGCCGTAACTGGGGGCATTGGTCCGGGTCTTGCTCGAAACCTCGGCCGTGAGCTGACCACCCCGGTCCTTGTGGTAATAGCTGTCCAGGGCAAGGTCACGAAGGTCCAGGACAACCTTTTCCGGCTGATCTTGCAGGACGATGTTGCCGTTAGCCAAGTTCAGGTTTTCCACCGATTCATCGGTCATCAGGGCGGCATGGGTCAGGATCTTGCGCTTTAATTTGTCGGCGGCCGCATGCACGGCAGGAGCGGCGACATAGGTCTGGCGCGAGGCATAGGCACCGGGATCAAAGGGGGTCACATCGGTATCCTGTTCTGAAACCACGTGAATCCGGTCATAGGACAGGCCAAGGGTATCAGTCGCCATCTGGGCAAGGGCGGTGTCTGATCCCTGGCCGATCTCGGTGGCCCCGACCTGCATATGCACCGAGCCGTCCTGGTTGAGTACCAGACGGCAACCGGCGATTTCCACGCAGGCCGGATAGGTTCCGGAGCCGTAACTGAAACAGGCCACACCGAGGCCGGAGCGGATATTGCCTGTTTGGGTTGCGTAGCGTTTCTTTTTTGCCTCCCAGTCAATGGCGGCGCTTCCCTTTTCCAGGCATTCCTTTATGCCGACTGCGTGTTCATATTCACCGGTCTTGGCCTTGATATCACCGGGGCGGGCGCAGTTTTTCAGGCGAAACTCTACCGAATCCATGCCGATTGATCGGGCCGCCTCCTCAAGCAGGGATTCCATGCCGAAAAAAAGCTGGGGCGAGCCATAGGCGCGCATGGCCCCGGCTGCCGGAATATTGGCATAATGGCTGATGGCGGAAAATTTTGTCACCGCCCGTGGATAGAGATGACAGCATTTTGATCCGGCGGCCATGGGGATGGAATGGCCGTGGGAGGCATAGGCGCCGGTATTGGAGATTACGTCAAGATCAATAAAGGTGATGGAGGCGTCCTTTGTGACGCCCGCCCGGGCCGTGACCGTCTGGGAATGACGGGTACGAGTGGCGACCAGGCATTCTTCCCTGTCCATTTCGATCTTGACCGGTGCCCCGCCCAGTTTTGTGCTGAGAAAGGCAACCATGGGCTCCAGTACTACGTCTTGCTTAGCGCCGAAACCGCCGCCGATATAGGGTTTGATGACCCGGATCCTCGACCATTCCATCCCAAGGGCCTGGCCGACGATGCGGCGGCAGATATGAGGGATCTGGGTGGAGCTGACGATAACCAGATGGTCATTGTCATCCATGTAGGCGTAGGCGGTATGGTTTTCCAGGTGACAATGGAGGACAATGGGGGTCCGGAAGGTGCCCTGCAGGGTAAGGTCGGCCCGCGTTTCCGCTTCAGCCAGGGAACCGCCGATTTCAAAGCTGGTGGATTTAAGAATATTGCCGCCCGCGTGGATGGCCGGGGCATCCGGGGCCAGGGCGGCCGCAGAAGTTACGCAAATCGGCAGCTCTTCATAGTCAACGACCACGGCCTTGGCGGCCTTACCGGCAGTAAGCCGGTCGCGGGCAACGACAATGGCAACCTCGTCTCCATGGTAACGGACGTGATCGGTGAGCAGCAGCCTGTCGGCCACATCCTGGTGGTCGGGATCAAGGGAATAGGGATGCCCAGCCGTGGGGAAGACGTTTTTGGGCACATCGGCAAAGGTGAACACAGCCTCCACGCCGGGCAAGGCAAGAGCGGCCGTCGTGTCGATATTTTTGACCAGGCCGTGGGCAATGGGACTGCGGACATATCTGGCCTCCAGCATACCCGGCATACTGTAATCATCAGTATAACGCGTTTTGCCGGTCACCTTGGCCCGGACATCTTTTCGTCTGTGTGATTTACCGATCGCCATTATCAGTTCTCCTCGTTCCGATTATACCACCCACAAATAGCCTCCAGCGCCCCGCCGCCGATGGCCATGGCCTTATCCGAGGCCGTTTGGCAGAAATCCGTTTTTCCGCGCGGATCAATGTCTCCGAGCTTGGTCCCCTCGGTCACCGGTGTATTGGTGCGCAGAAGGCCACGCAGGACGCCTGAAATTTGCGCGATAACGGGTTTACCGGCAACTGTTGCCACCAGCTCGCCTTCCCGCACCCGGTCTCCGATATCCCGGCTGGTGATAAAGCGTCCCTCCTGCGGCGCCCGCAGGAGGCGCTCGCTGGTATAGCCGCCGATAGTGCCCGGCACACCGGTGTCCGCCAGGGCCGCACCGCTGTATATGACCCGGCCCAGGCCATGGCCGCGCATGGTTTCAATGACGCAGTGGACATCTTCTCCGGCCGTAAATCCGGGCCCAAGACCGATGACCAGTTTGGCGTCATCGATGGTAGTGCCGGTATTTCGTTTGGCCAGGATGGCGTCAATGACCACATCCGGGCCCAGGCCGGCGATACTTTTTCCTTCCGGATCAACAAGGACCGGGATGACTCCATCCCGCCGCCAGGGCCCCTCGGCATCGT
>WGCP01000203.1 GCA_015493715.1 Desulfobulbaceae bacterium | reverse complement strand
GGGCCGGGGCACAGTGACACCACAGGTGTTCTGTGCCTTTTTTTGTCTCTGTCTGCTGATCAGTGGCTGCGCCCGTAGTGAACACAGGGTTATTGAAACCACCGCCTATTGCGGCTGTGGGAAGTGCTGTTCCTGGGAGCGGGGCAGCTGGAAATATTTAAAACTTGATTTCTGGGACAGGTACGTTTCCGCCGGACAACGAAAAGGCTTGCCCTACACGGGAAAAACGGCAACCGGCAGCGAGCCGCTGGAGCCGCAACCCGGACTGTTTTCACTGAGCAGCCTGGCCCATCCTTGGATGATTCCGGTGCGCACGGTGTTTCCCTGGCTCTGGTTGCATCACGACGGCACCATTGCCGCCGACACCAGGTATTATCCCTTCGGCACCCGGATGCATGTACCGGGATGGGGCTGGGGAGTGGTTACGGACCGGGGCGGAGCCATCAAGGGGCCGGGCCGGATTGATCTCTTTTTCAGCTCGCACGGGGATGCCCTCCATTGGGGACGACGACGCCTTGATGTTGAAATTATTCGTCCATGATTTGGTCTCACCATTTATGAGAGGAAGTATATGCATACAATAACGATAATCGGCGGCGGCCTGGCCGGCTGTGAGGCCGCCTGGCAGGCTGCGCGGCAGGGAGTCTCCGTAGTTCTCTATGAGATGAAACCCCTGCAGTTCAGCCCCGCGCACGCATCGGAGCTGTTGGCCGAACTGGTCTGTTCCAACTCTCTGCGCTCAAATGCGGTTACTTCCGCAGTCGGCCTGCTCAAAGAGGAGATGCGCAGGCTTGATTCTTTGATTATGAAGGCCGCAGATGCCACGGCGGTTCCTGCGGGCAGTGCTCTTGCCGTTGATCGGGATCAATTTTCCGCTTTCATCAGTCAGACAATAGAGGAGCATCCGGATATTGAGATTATTCGACAGGAGGTCACCGAGCTGCCGCAGCAGATAGAAGATCCGGTTATCCTGGCCACCGGTCCGCTGACCTCGGAAGCCATGACCGCCGGCCTGATCAGTCTGACCGGTGAGCAGCACCTGGCCTTTTATGATGCCATTGCCCCGATAATCAGTGCTGACTCCCTGGATTTGGGTATTATTTACCGCAAATCACGCTGGGATGATGATAATCCGGGTGATTACCTGAACTGTCCAATGGATAAAGAGCAGTATAATGGTTTTATTGACATGCTCGCCGCAGCCGATACCGTGCCGTTGAAGAGTTTTGAGAAAACAAAATATTTTGAAGGATGTCTGCCTATTGAGGTCATGGTCGAGCGCGGTCGTGATACTTTGCGTTTTGGCCCCATGAAGCCGGTTGGACTGGCCCATCCTGAAACCGGCAGGGTACCGCACGCCGTTGTTCAGTTGCGGACGGAAAATAAGGAAGGCAGCATGTATAATATGGTCGGTTTTCAGACCAAGTTGACCTATCCGGAGCAGAAACGGATTTTTCGGACTATTCCGGGCATGGAAGAGGCCGACTTTGTCCGTCTGGGCTCCATTCACCGTAATACTTTTATCTGCGCCCCTGAGTTGCTTGATCAGACATTGCAGATGAAGCAAAGACCAGGCTTGTTTCTTGCCGGGCAGCTCTCCGGGGTGGAGGGTTATGTGGAATCATCGGCCATGGGCCTGCTTGCGGGTCTCTATAGTGGTCGTCTGTTGCGGGGAAAGACCCTGCCTGTCCCTCCGGCCTCCACGGCCCTCGGGGCTCTGGTTCGCCATTTGACCGAAACGGATCCCGGCCGTTTTCAGCCATCAAACGTCAACTTTGGTCTGTTTCCACCCCTGGAAAAAAAGATTCGTAAAAAAGAACGGGGCCTGTTCCGTGCGGAACAGGCCCTGTCCAGGTTGGCAGCGTGGAAAATCCGTCTTGCGGAGCAAGGAGGGGGCTCTGCAGTTCAGTAATGCTGCCGGATACGGATCTCTTCTTGATTCTTATTCTTCTTGATCCTTATGTGAGTTAAACCACCTTAAAGTTGCCGACAAGGTGTTGCAGCTGGCCTGCAAGCTTATTTAACTGTTCAGCGGTTTTGATGACGTTGGTTGTGTTTTCAAGCACCTGTCCGGACGATTGATCGACCTCGGCAATGTCCTGGGCCACTTCTCTGGAAACCGTAGAGGCCTGGGAGACATTTTCCGTCACTTCCATGATACCTTGGGACGCTTGGTTGATATTGCCGGCAATGGCGGTCGTGGTTGAGGTCTGTGTTTCAACCGAGCTGCTGATACCGGTGACGATTTCATTAATTTCGTTGATGACCTTGGAAATCTCCTCTATCTCGGAAACCGTTCCCTTGGTGGATTTCTGAATGCCCTCGATTCTTGTTTTAATTTCCAGGGTCGCGTCCGCTGTCTGTTTGGCCAGCTCTTTAATCTCGTTGGCGACAACGGCAAATCCCTTTCCTGCCTCACCTGCCCGGGCGGCCTCAATGGTTGCATTCAGGGCCAGCAGATTGGTCTGTTCGGAGATCTCGGTGATGGTTTCCGTGACCTTGCCGATCTCATCGGCGGCCCTGCCCAGCTCATTGACCCTGTCCGAAGAATTTGCCGCCTGACTGACGGCCTTAGTCGTGATATCTCGGGCTTTTTCAGTATTTTTCGCAATCTCTTCACTGATGGAGGCAATTTCCTCGGTGGAGGAGGCAACACTGGCCACGTTATGGGAGGCATCTTCCACCGCCACTGTGACCGTGTCCATATTGGCGCTCATCTCTTCTGCAGCAGCTGCAACCATGCTTGCCCTGCCGGCGACATTTTCGGTCGCCTCGTTCATCTCACCGGATACCGCTGTCAGTTCACTGTTGGAGTCATCTAGGGAGGTGGTGATTTCCTGAATCTGTTTGACCATGCCGGAGAGATTATCAAGCATTCTGTCAATCGCCTGCCCAAGCATCCCTATTTCATCTTTGGTGTCAAGATTCATCCTCTTGGTTAGATCGCCTTCCCCCTCGGCCAGTTCCAGGGCAACCGCCGTAGCCTGCCTTATACCCTGAAGAATGAGGGAGGTGATAAAGATTAACAGGAACAGACACAGGGAGGTGACAACACCAAAGAGAGTCAGGGAAATCGTTATTTTCATTTTCTGGGAAGCGGCAAGTGATTTAGCCTCATTCTGAATTGTTGCCGACAGGTAGTCCTCAACCTTTTTGAGTAGGTTGATTTTCCGGGTGATGGTGTCAAACCAGGTTACCGGATCAACGCCAAAGCTCCTGGTCGTGTCAAGATTGACATCGCGAGCGATTTGACGCATCTGGTTGACCTGATCGATTGCCGGGCCACTGAGGGTCCGTTCAAAGAATTGTTTCTCTTCGTCGGTGGCAAGCGCTTTAAAGACGGAAAGATAGGTGTTCTGCTCGGTGACGAGCTGAATAAAGAGTGAATAGGTGTCCGGTGTAAAACTTCCTTTGGAGAAAACACCACTGAGGATGGCCCGTTCCTTGCCCGCCCGTTCCTTGGACTGGAGGAAGTTGTAGTAGGCGCCGATCCGGGCGGCAAGCTTTGCGTCCTCGGGCAGGTGCGTCATGTAGCCGATAATGTCCAAAAGGGATGCATTGGTTGTTGAATAATACCTGACCGCCTCTTTAGTGGTGCGCTGCTGGCTGGAAATTGCCCGACGTTCATTTTCAAGGCGGCTCAGCATGGTCATGGCGCGGTTGATTTTATCGGTAAGCGTCGGGTTGAATTGCTCCAGGTCAAAGGTCTTCAGATATTTGTCAAGTGTTGTTCTTTTGGCATCGGTCTCTCTTCTCTGACTGGAGAGTTTGTCACTGAATTTTTGTCCCTTGCTGCCGAGAAAACCGGCGGATGCACCGCGTTCTTTCTGCAGCTCATGCACCAGGCTGCTGATGTGGTTTGAGAGTATGGAGAGATCATAAATGGAGGTATAGGACTTTAGCTGTTGGTAATCCTTGAGAAGGGTTATTCCCGATACACCGAGATAGCCGGCAAGCGGCAGGATGACGATCAAGAGAATTTTGATTTTCAGGGGTAGATTTTTCAGAAACTTCATTCACTTTCCTCGTGACGATATAAACAATAGAATTATTTGGAGTTGATTAGGATTGCATTAACGTATTCTTAACTGCTTTTTTATTGTATAGTTGGCCGGTAACAAAAGTCAAAAATATTTTTACTTGTACTGTCAGGAATTGCAGAGAGGCATAAAAATAAAAAATTAGGCAGGAGACGGGGCGGTATGCAGAATGGATGCAGGATGCTTTTTGGGGTTGATTGCCGGTGTCGTCCTGTTTTCTATCGTATAGCAGACAACGGGTTGCCTGCGGTTTTTCACCTGCAATGCGCGACGGTTTTTCACCCGTAATTTTTTGGGCATATGTGTATACGTACGCTCTCCGATGACGATTTCACCAGGTCCTGCCTGTTCTTCCAGGCGGGCGGCTGCATTGACCGTGTCACCGATCACGGTATAATCCATCCTGTTCTCCGACCCCACATTACCGATAATCGTGTTGCCGGTATTGATGCCGATGCCGATCCTGAAGGTCGGAAGGTTTTTTTCCGTTCTCCTGTGCATTAGTTTTTGTGCCGCCCTCTGCATTTTCAGAGCGGCATGAACGGCGTCACGGGCTCCCCGTTTCTCCGTTGACATGTGGCCGAAAACGGCCATCAGCTGATCGCCGACGAATTTGTCCAGCATACCGTTGCAGGCAAAGACAATTTCAACCATGACGCTGAAGTATTCGTTGAGCATGGTGACGACTTCCTCGGGTGCCATCTGCTCGGAAATGGCGGTAAAGGAACGGATATCTGCAAACATGACCGTCAGCGATTTCCTCTGATTTTCAAGGAGTACATTTTTATTGGAGTTCATGATATGTTCGACAAGATCATTGCCGATATAGCGGCTGAGGTGTGAGCGCAGTTGTTCCTCCTGTTGAAGCTGCTCGTAAGATGCTGCCAGGTCTTCGGCATACTTGAGGAGCTGGATGGACTGCTCCTGGATATCATGCCGGGCCTGGTTAAGCTGGGCGACCACGGTATTAAAGTTGGCGGCGATATTGTCGAGCTCTCCATCAATATGCAATTGAATGGGTTGGATGTTTTCCTTGTCTGTTTCCACAGCCGTCATTTTTGCCAGGGTTGCCAGTTGGTCCGCCGACTGCCGCAGCAGGGTGAAGCCTATCAGAATGGAGAAAAGAACCAGGGCGGCGCAGAGAATAAGCGTGTTGGACAGGGAGATATGCTCCTGGATAAAGAGATAGATGACCAGCAGAAAGGGAAGAATACCCATCAGACCAAGACTTATCCTGATTTTGCGATAAAAGCTCATGCCTGTATCTTTTCCGGCTTTCATCGTGAGGCCGCCTGTTTCTTCCTGTTCACGGTTGCCGGTTCGTTTCGTCGCAGGAGTCTGAACGGTTCCAGAAAATGGACGGCTATCTGTATGCATCCGTTTGATTTATCATCGGATGAATCGATCCTGTTGCTGATCGAAATTACCTTGGCTGAAGTCGTCATCGAACCCTGGATATCAGGTGTTCCCGGCAGCAGTATGTTGGCTTCAATAGTCTGACCCTGTACATAATGATCCGTCATTCTGGTAGAGAAAAGGGCTCCTCCACCGGATATATTGATCAACTCCGTTGTCTCAACAAATGGATGCCCTGATTGATTTTTTCCCTGTACCTTAAGGCGGCACCGTAAAGGAAAGCGTTGAAATTGTCTCTGTTCCATAGAATTGTCAACGGGCGTACAAGGAGTGAGGACACCGCAGTATGAAGTATTTATATTTTTCGGTAGTGAAAGTTTCTTTTTACAATGCAAAAAACATGCTTGATTCATCCGAAAAAATGAAAATGGCGCAATGGCTGAAATAAGGGGTGATATTCATGGCCTTGGTAGATACGCCGCTGGTTGTGTAAGCCGGCTGTAAGAAATCGGCAGGTACGGTTTCGCAAATGAATTACAAAAAAGGTGGTCAAGGGAAAAACAGTGTTATTCTTTGCGCTCAACGCTATCCTTTTCTTCAACAAAACCCCAGTAAGGAAAATTGAGTCGATAGGAGGCGATCAGGC
>WGCP01000202.1 GCA_015493715.1 Desulfobulbaceae bacterium | reverse complement strand
TGAATGTTATCACCAGGCATAACCATCTCAACACCTTCTTCAAGAGTAACGACTCCCGTCACATCCGTTGTCCGAAAGTAAAACTGCGGACGGTATCCATTAAAAAACGGAGTATGACGGCCACCCTCCTCCTTGTTCAGGATATAAGCCTCAGCTTTGAACTTCTTATGTGGTGTAATCGAGCCGGGTGCGGCAAGAACCTGACCACGAACAACCTCTTCACGCTTGGTACCGCGAAGAAGAGCACCAATATTATCACCGGCCTGACCTTCGTCAAGAATCTTACGAAACATTTCTACGCCGGTAATCGTGGTCTTCTGCGTGTCTCGGATTCCAACAATCTCAATCTCATCGCCAACATGGATTACACCGCGCTCAACACGACCGGTGGCAACCGTTCCGCGGCCGGAGATAGAAAATACATCCTCAACCGGCATCAAAAACGGCTTATCTATATCCCTTTTAGGTTCCGGAACCCAGGTGTCAATGGCATCCATAAGCTCCCAGATGCACTTGGTCTTTTCTTCATTCTCAGGATTCTCGAGCGCCTGCAGGGCGGATCCCTGGATAATCGGCGTATCATCCCCGGGGAACTCATACTTGTCAAGCAGCTCACGAAGCTCCATTTCAACAAGTTCAATCAGCTCCTCATCATCAACCATGTCGCATTTGTTCAAAAAGACGACCATGGCGGGTACGCCGACCTGACGAGCCAGAAGAATGTGCTCACGTGTCTGAGGCATGGGACCGTCATCGGCGCCGACAACCAGAATCGCACCGTCCATCTGGGCGGCACCGGTGATCATATTCTTGATATAATCAGCATGGCCGGGGCAGTCTACATGGGCATAATGACGTTTTGGGGTCTCATATTCAACATGCGCAGTGGCAATGGTAATTCCACGTTCTTTTTCTTCAGGCGCCTTGTCAATATCACTGAAATCAGTGAAATCAGCCTGCCCCTTTGTGGAAAGAACCCGCGTAATTGCTGCGGTCAGAGTAGTTTTACCATGATCGATGTGGCCGATTGTCCCTACATTGACATGCGGCTTTGTTCGCTCAAATTTCTCCTTTGCCATAACCGTTCCTCTCTTAAACGTAAATAATATCGTTTATATGCCCCGAATCTTGCTAATGATCCCTTCAGCCCTTTTGACCGGAACCTCAGCAAACTCAGCAAACTGCATGGTAAACGTAGCCCTACCTTGGGTGGCCGAACGTAAATCCGTTGAATAACCAAACATTTTAGCTAATGGCGCCAGGGCATGAACGACCTGACCACCCCTGTCGGAATCAATACCTATTACCTGTGCCCCTTTCCGATTCAAATCGTTGATTACCTCGCCAAGGTAATCTTCAGGAGTAATGGCCTCAAGGGCCATAACCGGTTCTAAAAGTATCGGCCCGCCAGTGGACGCAGCCTTTCGACAGGCAATAGTTGCCGCTACACCAAAGGCCATCTCCGTAGATCGTTCTTCGTCATAGGATCCGCCAATCAGCTTCACCTTGACATCGAGGACGGGATAGCCAATCAACGGTCCCGAATCCAAGTTGCCACGAATGCCTTTTTCAATAGCCTCTATATATTCCCCAGGTATTTGATTTTCATCAACCGCACTTTCAAAAAATATTCCGGAACCTCGTTCGCAGGGCTCAACCTCAATGATAACATGCCCATATTGTTCCTTGCCGCCCCCTTGAGTTTCAAATCGACCCTCTCCGGTAGCTTTTTTTGTCAGCGTTTCCCGATAAGAAACCTGCGGTTTACCCACATTAGCATTTACCTTAAACTCACGAATCAGACGATCAGTTATAATCTCAAGATGTAATTCGCCCATCCCGGAAATTATAGTCTGACCACTATCTTCGTCGACAGAGACACGAAAACTCGGATCCTCTTTAACGATTTTCCCAAGGCTCTCCGCAAGTTTACCCTCATCGGCCTTAGTCTTGGCCTCAATGGCAACTCCAATAACCGGCTCCGGAAAATCCATCGTTTCAAGGACGATAAAATCTCCGACAGCACAAAGGGTATCCCCTGTCGTGGTAAATTTCAAACCAACAATGGCGCCGATATCACCAGGTCCTATACTATCGACCTCTTCGCGCTTATTGGCATGCAATTTTATAAGTTTCGAGATCTTTTCCTTTTTCCGTTTTAACGGATTGAACACCTTGTCACCGGTATGCAGGGAACCTGAATACACCCTGATAAATGACAAGTTGCCGACAAAAGGATCCGCCTGCAGCTTAAAAACAAGCCCACAGAATTTTTCACTCCTCTCAGGCTTTCGGATAAGCGGCGCACCGTTCTTATCCGTCCCCTCTATCGGGGGAACATCAACGGGTGAGGGCAGATACCTGCATACTGCATCTAACAGCGGTTGCACGCCTTTATTCTTAAAGGCGGAACCACAAAGAACAGGTACCAGCTCAAGTGAAAGCGTCGCTTTACGTAACGCTCGATACAACTCACCGGGAGCGATCTCTTGATCATTCAAATATTTTTCCATGACATCCTCATCGAAGTCGGCCAACTTCTCGAGGAGTGCCATCCGTGCGGCCGATGATTTTTCGAGTAAATCGTCGGGGATTACCTTTTCGACAACCTTAAGGCCCTGAGACTGCTCATCAAAGCGTAGCAAACGCTGCGTGACCAGGTCAATGACCCCTGAAAAGGTATCCTCACTGCCGACAGGCAGCGTTACTACAATAGGGTCGGCACCCAAACGTTTTTCTATCTCCGCTGTACATTTATCAAAATCGGCACCGGTACGGTCCATTTTATTGATAAATGCGATCCGCGGAATACGATAGTGATCCGCCTGCCGCCAAACTGTTTCGGATTGAGGCTCTACTCCACCAACCGCACAAAAAACAGCTACAACTCCATCCAACACTCGCAGGCATCGCTCAACCTCAACGGTGAAATCAACATGCCCGGGGGTATCTATTATGTTTACAGTGTGTTCTTTCCACCTGCAGCTAGTTGCAGCGGAGGTGATTGTAATGCCTCGCTCCTGCTCCTGCTCCATCCAGTCCATAACGGCGGTGCCATCATGAACTTCACCAATCTTGTGCGACCTTCCGGTATAAAAAAGAATCCGTTCCGTCGTGGTGGTTTTTCCTGCGTCGATATGGGCCATGATGCCTATATTTCGCAGTTTGGATAATGATCCTCCTCCAGCCACTGTCAATTCTCTTTTTGTCTGCCCACATCCGATAAGATCGGAAAATGTTGCTGTATCTACATCCCTAGCGCTTGCCTGTCAACTACAATCGGCCGCATACCAAAAAAAAACATCACAATCACCACCTATAATGGGCGAACGCCTTGTTGGCCTCTGCCATCTTATGGGTATCATCCTTTTTCTTGACCGAAGCACCACGGTTGTTGAATGCATCTAACAGCTCGGCCGCCAGCTTTTCGGACATACATTGCCCGGAACGTCCTTTGGCAAAACTAATTATCCAACGGATCGCCAGTGCATTTCTCCTGTCCGGGCGAACCTCAATCGGAACTTGATACGTGGCACCACCAACCCGACGGCTTTTTACCTCTACCCTCGGCCTAACATTTTCCATGGCACCTTCAAAGACGGCAAGCGGCTCTTCATCGTTCAACTTACCCTTGATTATCCCCATGGCATCATAAAACATTCGCCGAGCAAGGGCCTTCTTACCATCGAGCATAAGGCCATTGGTGAACTTGGACACCAGCACTGAATTATAGGCCGGATCAGGTTCAACCGTTCGCTTATTTGTTAGTTTTTTCCTTGGCATCCTTTATCTCTCCAATAACTCCGACGCACCAGCCTATTTAGGCTGCTTGGCGCCATACTTTGAACGACCCTGGCGACGATCACTGACCCCAAGCGTATCCAGTGTTCCGCGTACAACATGATAGCGAACACCCGGCAGATCCTTGACACGGCCTCCGCGAATCAGAACCACTGAATGCTCCTGCAGGTTATGACCGATACCTGGTATATAAGAGGTTACCTCGATACCGTTGGTAAGACGCACCCTCGCAACTTTCCGCAATGCAGAGTTTGGTTTTTTCGGCGTTGTCGTATAAACACGCACACACACGCCACGCTTTTGCGGACAATTTTGTAAAGCCGGCGTATTGGACCGCTTGGTCATTTTCTTCCGCCGTTTCCGGACCAGCTGATTAATTGTTGGCATTCCAACCACTCCTTTTCATATAGACCAAAATGATCGACCGGGAATATACCGGTAACAATCACAATAGATTCGCAACTCATTGATAATAAAATTCAGCCTGTATCCCTAAGAGTAGGCAAACAAGCAGAAATCCCATCATTATCGATGAAGCGCAAAGTTTATGATAATAGACCAGTCAACACCCTATGTC
The DNA here is from genome assembly GCA_015493715.1 of Desulfobulbaceae bacterium. GTDB lineage: Bacteria > Desulfobacterota > Desulfobulbia > Desulfobulbales > Desulfobulbaceae > DRLX01. The sequence continues at coordinate 10,307 of WGCP01000202.1, read as the reverse complement.
AAGAATATTTTTTATCCATCTTTCCGACGAAGCCGATATTGCGGCAATCCTGTTCCTGCGGAAATCAACCGCCCCATGATAACATTTTCCTTAAGTCCGCTCAGATCATCAACTTTCCCTTGCATGGCAGCATTGGTAAGCACCTTGGTTGTCTCCTGGAAAGAGGCGGCGGATATAAAAGAATCCGTTGAAAGCGATGCCTTGGTCACCCCTAGAAGCAGCGGCTCTGCAGCTGCCGGTTGTAGCCCTTCTGCCAGAAGACGATCATTTTCTTCCCTAAATTTCCACCATTCGACCTGCTGATCAAGCATGAAGACAGAATCACCAGCATCAGTGATTTTGACTCTTTTCAACATCTGACGAACAATTGTCTCGATGTGTTTATCATTGATCTTCACACCTTGCAGACGGTAAACCTCCTGAATTTCGTTAACCAGAAAACGGGCCAGCTCTTCAGCCCCAAGAACCCGCAAAATATCGTTAGGAAGAATGGAACCCTCCATAAGCTGTTCACCAGCCTTAACATAATCGCCTTCATGGACGATGATATGTTTGGCCTTAAGAATCAGATATTCTTTCGGCTCTCCGGTTTCCGGGGTAATAACTACCCTCCGTTTCCCCTTCAACTCCCTGCCGAAGCTGACGCGACCATCGATTTCACTGATAGTTGCCAGTTCTTTAGGTTTGCGAACTTCAAACAACTCCGCAACCCGGGGCAGACCACCGGTAATATCCTTGGTCTTCGTTGTCTCCCTTGGAATTTTGGCAATAACCGTACCAGCTTCAACAATTTCTCCCTCGTCGACGGTAATGACCGATCCGACGGGTAATGGATATCTTGCCTCAAGATCACTATTCGGCAATTTAAGCGTCTGGCGAGCCTTCTCGGGATCCTTAATGGAAATTCTCGGCGTTAACTGTTTGCCGGCTGTAAGAGGCGTAATTACCTTACTCACCTTACCGGTAATCTGGTCGACCTTTTCCAGCATGGAATCACCTTCCACGACATCACCGTATTTAATCTTACCACCGACCTCGGCAACAATAGGTATAGAGAAGGCATCCCAATCGGCGATTACGGTACCTGGGTCGATTTTGGTCCCTTCGGCAACCTGTAGCTCGGCACCGTAAGGCACCGGAAAACGTTCACGATCAATCCCCTGTTCATCAAGAATAGTAATCTCGACGTTACGGTTCATGACCACCTCGTTCCCAGCACTGTTGGTAACCGAATGAAGATTTTTGTAGTGCAGTATACCGCCACGTTGACTTCGGACCTCGGCTTGCTCAATAGTTCTACTGGCGGTGCCACCTATATGAAAAGTACGCATGGTCAACTGGGTACCAGGCTCACCGATAGACTGAGCGGCGATGATTCCGACCGCTTCACCGGTATTGACCATATGGCCGCGACCAAGATCTCGGCCATAACACATTGCGCAGACACCGCGTTTTGCCTCACAAGTCAATACCGAACGAATCATGACCTGATCAATGCCGGCAGCCTCTATGGCCTCTACCTTTTCCTCTGTAATTTCTTCATCCATGCCGACAAGTATTTCCCCGGAATGCGGATCAATTACATCTTCCAACGCTACCCGGCCGAGAATACGCTCCCCGATACGAACAATCACCTCACCGCCCTCAATCAAAGGCTCAGCCATGGTACCACGCATAGTTGCACAGTCTCTCATAACAATTGTCGAATCTTGCGAGACATCAACAAGCCTTCTTGTCAGATACCCGGAGTTGGCTGTTTTCAAGGCTGTATCCGCAAGGCCCTTACGAGCGCCATGGGTGGAAATAAAATATTCCAGAACCGATAATCCTTCGCGAAAATTTGCCTTAATAGGCGTTTCGATAATTGCCCCGGATGGTTTCGCCATCAGACCACGCATACCTGCAAGCTGCCGGATCTGATCCTTTGAACCACGGGCCCCGGAATCGGCCATAATATAAACGGAGTTAAAACTCTTGATTTCCCGAACGTTGTTATCCTTGTCGCGGACATATTGCACCGACATTTCATCCATCATTTCTTTGGTGATCTTGTCGGTAGCCTTTGACCAAATATCTACTATCTTATTATATTTCTCTCCATCGGTTATCAGCCCATCAGAATACTGTTTATCAACATCGGCCGCCTCCTTTTCCGATTCTTCAACAAATTCTTCTTTACGGACAGGAATTTTCATGTCGTTGATGCAAATGGAGATACCGGCTCTGGTGGCATATTCGTATCCAAGATCTTTCAATCGATCCGCCAAAATAACGGTGTCTTTTGTTCCGGCATGCCGATACGTGTAATCAATTATGAAGCCAAGTTCTTTCTTGGATAGTTCTTTATTGACCAGAGCAAACGGTATAGAGTCGGGCAACAACTCACTGACGATGACCCGACCGACAGTGGTCTCTATCATCTCGCCCTTTATACGGACGGTTATCCCTGCCTGCATGTGAACGGCTTCATGGTCATAGGCGATGCGCACCTCACCCTTCGAGGCGAAAACATTGCCCTCTCCCGTTACTCCGTAGCGCTCCCTGGTCATATAATAGAGGCCAAGGACAATATCCTGGCTTGGAATAATAATAGGGCCGCCATTGGCCGGGGAGAGGATGTTATTGGTCGACATCATCAGAACCCTGGCCTCGACCTGGGCCTCTACCGACAGCGGCACATGTACGGCCATCTGATCACCATCAAAATCGGCATTAAAAGCTGCACAAACAAGCGGATGCAGCTGAATAGCCTTGCCCTCGATCAGCACCACCTCAAAGGCCTGCATGCCGAGCCTGTGAAGTGTCGGTGCCCGGTTAAGAATAATTGGATATTCTCGGACTATATCATCAAGAACGTCCCATACTTCTTTCATCCCTTTTTCAACCATCTTGCGGGCACTTTTAATGGTGGTGACAAAACCAAGGCTCTCAAGACGATTGTAGATAAAGGGTTTAAAAAGCTCCAGAGCCATCTTTTTGGGCAGACCACATTGGTGCAGACGCAGATGCGGTCCGACCACGATAACCGACCTGCCGGAGTAATCGACCCGTTTTCCAAGTAGGTTCTGACGAAAACGCCCCTGTTTCCCCTTAAGCATATCGGACAGGGATTTTAACGGTCGTTTATTTGGCCCGGTAATTGTCCTGCCGCGGCGGCCATTATCAAAAAGGACATCAACCGCCTCTTGCAGCATTCGTTTTTCATTACGAATGATTATATCAGGGGCATCAAGCTCAATAAGTCGTTTCAATCGATTATTACGATTGATGACCCGCCGGTAGAGATCATTGAGATCGGATGTTGCAAAACGTCCGCCCTCCAGGGGAACCAAAGGCCGCAGATCAGGAGGCAGAACGGGAATCACCTCAAGAATCATCCATTCAGGACGGTTACCCGAATTGCGGAAAGCCTCGACCACGGTCAGCCTTTTACCGAACTTGGCCCGTTTGGAAACTGAACCCGTTTCCTTCATTTCTCGACGCAGGGTTTCGGAGAGCACGGGCAGGTCAAGGGCCATAAGCATCTCACGGATGGCCTCCGCGCCTATGCCGACCTTGAACTGACCGGGATATTCTTCAAGATGTGTTCTATACTGTTCCTCATTCAGCAGGGTGCCGACGGGTAGAGATTCGACCTCGGAGGTGACGACGGCGTAGGACTCAAAATAAAGGATGCGCTCAAGCTGCTTGAGCGTCATGTCCAAAATTGCACCAATTTTTGACGGTAAGCTCTTTAAGAACCAAATATGCGCCACAGGCGCAGCCAATTCAATATGGCCGAGACGTTCACGTCTTACCTTGGATTGGATAACTTCAACACCGCATTTTTCGCAAACCACACCCCGGTGTTTCATGCGTTTGTACTTGCCGCAATTACACTCGTAATCCTTAACCGGTCCAAAAATCTTGGCACAGAACAAACCGTCACGTTCCGGTTTAAAGGTACGATAATTGATGGTCTCAGGTTTCTTAACCTCGCCATGGGACCATTCCAGAATTTTTTCCGGTGAGGCCAGAGAAATTTTTACCTTATTAAACTGAACAGGTCCCTTCGGTTTTGCAAAGAAGTTAAACAGTTCTTCCACGAAATCACCCTATCTGAGTTGAACGTTTACAGTGAGACACTGAAAACCTTTGTATTGCGGCACAGGAGGACATTCTCTCTTAGTCTTCCAACAGTTCCACATCGAGACACAAGCCTTTAAGTTCCTTGACCAGGACATGAAAAGATTCGGGAAGCCCGGTCTCAAGAAAATTGTTTCCCTTGACGATCTTTTCATACATGGTTGTCCGTCCCTCAACATCATCTGACTTGACGGTAAGAAACTCTTTAAGGGTGTAAGCCGCACCGTATGCTTCCATTGCCCAGACCTCCATCTCGCCAAGCCTTTGACCGCCGAACTGGGCCTTGCCGCCAAGCGGCTGCTGTGTCACCAAAGAATAGGGACCGGTGGAACGGGCATGAATTTTATTATCAACAAGATGATGCAGCTTCAGCACATACATGACGCCTACTGTGACCTGGTTATCAAATTTATCTCCGGTTAGACCATCATAAAGGGTTGACTGACCAACCTCATCAACGCCCGCTTCTACCAGCATTGAGCGAATCTCACTTTCTGAGGCACCGTCAAATACCGGTGTGGCGACATGAAGTCCACGAAAAAATTTTCTTCCCATATCAACCAACGCGTCATCATCAAGGCCATCGGTCAGTTGTTCATATTCCTCATCAGAATAAATAATCTGCAACCGTTTTTTAACCTCATCAATCTCATGTTGCCTACAGAGCTTTTCTATCTGTTCCCCCAATTTTTTGGCGGCAAAACCAAGGTGACACTCCAAAACCTGTCCAACATTCATTCGTGAGGGAACACCCAGGGGATTGAGGACAAGATCAACCGTAGTGCCATCGGCGAAAAAAGGCATATCCTCTTCCGGCAACAGGCGAGATACAACACCTTTATTGCCGTGACGACCGGCCATTTTGTCGCCGACCGCAAGCCTTCTTTTGGTAGCAACATAAATTTTGACCATTTTGACCACACCCGGCGGAAGATCATCTCCTTTTTCCATCCGCCCGACTATGCCCTCATAGCGACTGCGGACAAGAGCGGCCTGATTCTTGTAACGTCCGAAAATGGCATTGATCTCATTTTCATATTTTTTGCGTTCCGAAAAATCAAGCGCATACAGATCAAAAAAATCAATCTCCTTCAGAGCGCTATCTGTAATCTTCTTGCCAAGCTTCACCAGAACATTATCTTCTTTATCCTTGATATCGCTTTTGGCTGTCCGACCGACAAGAAGGGCGGACAATTCTTTACGGACACCTTTTTTCAAACTCTTAAGTTCATCGTCCATGTCACGATTCAGACGCTCTACTTCCAACTCCTCAATCATCAGGGAGCGTTCGTCCTTGTCGACACCCTTCCGTGAAAAAACCTTGGCGTCAATGACCACCCCTTCAATGCCCGGGGGAACACGTAGAGAGGAATCTTTGACATCACCGGCCTTCTCGCCGAAAATGGCCCGGAGTAATTTTTCCTCAGGGGACAGCATGGTTTCGCCTTTGGGGGTAACTTTGCCCGCCAGCATATCACCGGCTTTCACATCGGCGCCGATACGGACAATGCCGGAATCATCGAGATTGCGCAACGCCTCATCACCAATGTTTGGAATATCACGAGTGATCTCCTCCTTACCGAGCTTGGTATCCCTGGCCATGGTTTCAAAAATCTCAACATGGACGGAGGTAAAGGTGTCTTCTTTAAGAAGACGCTCATTGATAAGGATGGAATCCTCAAAGTTGTAGCCGCGCCATGGCATAAAGGCGATGGTCACATTCTTACCCAGGGCCAGCTCACCCATTTCCGATGAAGGGCCGTCGGCCAGGACATCGCCTTTTTTCACCCGTTCACCAGGCAGAACCAACGCCCGCTGGTTAAAACAGGTATTCTGGTTTGTTTTTTTATACTTAGACAGGCGATAGACACCAACACCCGTTTCAAAGCCATCGGTTCCAGGCTCATCATACCTGACAACAACCCGGTTAGCGTCGGCATCCTCAACTATTCCATCCCCTCCGGCAAGCAGACAGGCGCCGGAATCACGGGCAACATATTTTTCAACGCCGGTTCCGACCAACGGGGATGCCGTTTGTAATAACGGAACGGCCTGCCGCTGCATATTTGAGCCCATCAGCGCCCGGTTAGCATCATCATTTTCCAAAAAGGGAATAAGAGAGGCGGCAACGGAGACCAGCTGATTGGGAGCAACATCCATCCGCGTTACCTTATCAGCCGCCACCATGCTCACCTCACCGTCCTCGCGAGCGATAAGGTGATCTTCAGCAATTGTGTTTTCTTTCAGCTCGACCTTGGCCGGGGCAATCACCTCTCCCTGTTCCTGCAATGCGGAGTGATATTTGTAGGTATCGGTTACCTGACGATTTTCCACAAAACGATAGGGTGTTTCAATAAACCCGTACGGATTCACCTTGGCATATGTTGCCAGAGAGACGATCAAGCCGATATTCGGGCCTTCAGGAGTTTCAACGGGGCAGATACGACCATAATGGGTTGGGTGAACATCACGAACTTCAAATCCTGCCCGTTCACGGGAAAGACCTCCAGGTCCAAGGGCCGACAATCGACGTTTGTGGGTAACCTCGGAAAGCGGGTTCGTCTGATCCATAAACTGGGAGAGCTGCGATGTCCCAAAAAATTCTTTTATCGCTGAAGTCACTGGTTTTGGGTTGACCAGATCATGGGGCATGAGCGTTTCAATTTCCTGCAGCGTCATCCGTTCCTTGATGGCACGCTCCATGCGAACCAGTCCCATGCGGTACTGGTTCTCAACCAATTCACCAACGGTCCTGACACGTCGATTACCTAAATGATCGATATCATCCCCGTCTTTCAGCCCATCCTTGATACGAACCAGGTACTTTATACCCTGAACAAGGTCATCTTTAGTCAGGGTTCGATGATCGATGGAAGTATCAAGTCCTAGTTTGGCGTTTATTTTATACCGGCCGACCTCGGACAGATCATATGTAGATGGATCAAAAAACAACTTATCAAAAAATGCCTGCGCAACCTCGGGCGTTGGAGGGCTGGAAGGACGAAGTCGGCGATAAATTTCAATCTGTGCCCGCGCAACAACACGGTCCTTTATCTCTTGGGCCAAAGCCTCCTGTAGCTCATCTCCCGACAGACCCTCGCTCTCTAATTGTTGGAGGATTTCCTCTCGCTCCTGCACGCCGACACGGAGAAGATCTTTATTCAGGGTCTTACTGAATGCATCGCTGACGGAAACACCATTAATAACCAACAAATTGAACGAATCAATACCAGCCTCTATAAGAGCATTCAGACTACTCTCCGTAAGCGGTTCGTTGCCGGCAGCTACGAGTTCGCCGGTCTCAGGGTGCAGTATATCGGTGACGGGAATTCGCTCAAACAGGTCTTCGGCCTGTACTTCTATCTTTTCAATGCCGGCCTTCTCCATGCGTTTAGCCAGTGCCTTGGAGACTTTGCGCCCTTTTTTGCCGAAGATCTTTCCATCTTTCGGATTGATCACATCAGTGGGTAATCGAGTTCCGATAAAGGTGTCGGGATTGAAGTGAAGATAAAGCGAACCATCTGCTATTTCGACGGTATCGAACTGATAAAATTCATGAAGCAACTCTTCCTCTGTATACCCCAGTGCCTTGAGAAGAATGGTGACCGGCAGTTTACGACGCCGGTCAATCCGTACATAGAGGATATCCTTAATATCAAATTCAAAATCAAGCCAGGATCCCCGGACAGGTATAATACGTGCTGAATACAACCTTTTGCCGGAAGCGTGGGACTTGCCATTATCGTGCGTATAGAAAAGGCCCGGTGAACGTTGTAACTGATTGACTATGACTCTTTCCGTGCCATTAACGACAAACACCCCATCCTTGGTCATCAGCGGCAAGGAACCGAGAAAAACTTCCTGCTCTTTGATATCGCGGACCGATTGAACCCCTGTTTCCTCATCAACATCAAAGGTTATCAGACGCACGGTAATTTTCACAGGGACGTCATAGGTCATGCCCCGTTCAATACATTCTTCAACAGTATATTTGGCCTGACCAAATGCATAACGGACAAACTCCAGAGAACAGAGTCCGTTAAAATCGGTAAGAGGAAAAATATTCTTAAAGATTGCCTGCAGGCCGAAATCTTCCCGCGCATCCGGATCAATATCCCTCTGCAAAAAACGCTCATAAGAATGTCTCTGCATGGCTATGAGATGCGGTGGCTCTACAATCTGGCGTGTTTTGGCAAAACTTTTACGAACTCTCTTCATGGTTTTCCTCAAAATGTTCCACGAAACAGCGGCACCAATAAAATGGACATAACAAATTGATTTATCAACTTATTTTCCAAAGGGGCCGCGCGACTTGCACACAACTTCCCTCAAACGCAGGAACGCTACAGAGGAACCTGCCTCTGTAGCGTTGCCTGATCAGAATAGGCATGGCCTGTAACAGGTATACTGACGGGCCATACCTGAAGCAATGGACTACTTGATCTCTACAGAGCCACCAACTGCTTCAATTTTTTCCTTGATCTCAGCAGCCTCATCCTTGGAAACGGCTTCTTTAATGGGAGTCGGTGCTCCTTCAACAAGCGCCTTGGCCTCTTTCAGGCCAAGTGAAGTAATTGCACGAACCTCTTTAATGACCTTGATCTTCTGATCACCAGCCGCAGTTAAAACGGCATCAAATTCGGTCTGCTCTTCTGCACTACCGGCCCCGTCACCGGCACCGCCGACAGCGGCTACGGCAACCGGAGCTGCGGCAGACACACCGAATTTATCTTCAAGGGCTTTAACAAGATCGGCCACTTCCAGCAAAGACATCTTTTCTACTATTTCTACAACCTGTTCAATGGAATCAGACATTATCCTTCCTCCTGATATAATCGAGATATTTTAATTTTCTTTCTGTTCTTTGATTGCCTGTACAGCATACACAAGATTACTCGGCACGCCATTGAGCGCACGAACGAGTCCGGTGGGCACTGCCACAAGGACTCCACACAGCTGCCCAAGAAGCTGATCCCTGCTTGGAAGTTTTGCAAGCGCACTAACATCATCAACGGTCAGCACATTTCCGTCCATAACAGCAGAGCGAATTTTTAATGCATCAAATTCCTTAGCAAAATCAGCAAGCACCTTGGCGGTTCCAACCGGTTCCTCAAAACTGAATGCAATCGCGGTCGTACCGGTAAAACTCTCTCCAAGATCTTCAAATTCGGTCCCCTGAACAGCGAGTTTAAGCAGTGTGTTTTTGGCAACTTGAATAAATGCATCATTCTGACGCAATTCTTTACGCAGCTTTTCAAGTTCCGTGACTTTCAGCCCGCAGTAATCGGTAACTACCGCAAACTTGGCCTTGCTGAAGGTCTCATTTAAAACCTGGACCTTGCCGGCCTTTTCATCGCGATTCAACTGTTACACCTCCTTGATTGTTTGCGGGACTGCCACAGTTAACAGATAAGAAATAAAGACTAACACAGGGGCTCTCAAGAGATCCTGTTCATCGGTCTCGGCAGGCGACTGTACGAGACTTTCGTACCAGTCATTATACTTTCGCACCTGCTGTCTCTGACCTTCCCGAAATCAGTTGTTATGTGAATGGTTACTTGGTTTAAAATCAGCCTGGTTTATCAATGTGCAGAATACGCACATAAATAAAAATTGAAATGGTTTGCGGGTTTGAACCCGTAAATTATAGACAGCCGGATACCCGCAAAAAAATGAAAAGTCAAAAAACGCTATCAACCTTCTTTAATCAGAGTACGAATATTGAAGGGATCAAGTTTAACCCCTGGGCTCATTGTACTTGAAAGAATGATTGATTTTAAATAAATCCCTTTGCTGGAAGAGGGCTTAAGTTGAATAAGTTTATCGATAAAGGCAATAATATTGTCCTGTACTTTTTCAGGCCCAAAGGTTTTTTTGCCTATGGCTGCATGAATAATACCGTTTTTTTCCACACGAAAATCGACCTTGCCCTTTTTGATTTCACCAACAACACGTGCAATGTCAAAGGTGACAGTACCGAGTTTAGCGTTAGGCATTAAGTTTCTGGGACCAAGAATACGTCCAATCTTACCGACCTCACCCATCATATCCGGAGTGGCTATGGTTTTATCAAAATCAAGCCAACCATCTTTAATCTTGGCAATGATCTCATCAGATCCGGCAAAATCAGCACCGGCATCCAAAGCCTCGGTTTCTTTTTCCCCTTTGGCAAAAACAAGAAC
>WGCP01000201.1 GCA_015493715.1 Desulfobulbaceae bacterium | reverse complement strand
TATACTCCGAAAAGGCTATGATGATATCCCGTCCTTCGTTCATCAGCTTTTCTCCCTCTTCATACGAAATACCATTCATTTCCCCCAGGCGTGCCTTGAAATTGGCATAGGCCATATCAAACTGGCGCAGGATATTGAACATGGTGGAACCAAGGGGGGAGTTCACCTTCAAGACCCTTGATCCCCGCTCCTTGGCCATGCTGATCTTTTTTTCCTGGATCTCCTGCCAGGAAGGTTTCTTTTTTCCCTGATTTTTTGCAATTGTGTCCGTCATTTTTTCTCCCGTGTTTTTTTAAGCGGAAATTATTTTTGCATTCCTCTTGATCCGATACCGGCGCCACAGGTCCAGCAGGTACACCGAGCCGTATGGAACAACGGCCGCCACCACCATCAAAATGGAGCTTTCCGTGGCCACCGGCATCAGGTGCGGTTTTACCTCAAAGAACCCTTTATATATTTCCTCGGCCCTTGACCCGAACTGGAGGGCAAGCTTCCAGATATTTTCCGGGGTACTGAGCCGGTAGAGTACGAGATAGAGCACATAAATGAAAAAGGCCTTAAGCAGCAGCGACAAAGCCCGGCCCATGAGCAGGGAATTGATCGCCTTCCTGGTGATATTGCCCACATAATACCGGCTGATATAGCAGCACATACCGGTATTGACGATCAGGACAAGATAGGGAATGGAACCGAACAGGATATGGCCCAAAAAATCCAGCTTGTGAAAGACAAAGGGGAAGAGATAGAAATGAAAGACCGGGAACAACAGGATCAGGGCAAATCCCTCGTGAAAACCGCTTTTGACCCCGATCTTGAAAAAATCCAGGGTATGCTCCAGGGTGAGGAATTCACCAGGAATGTCCTGGCCCTTGGACTCGATCACGTAGAACTGCTGCACCTCGGAAATGGCATTCAGCAGGTTCCTCGGCCGGTAGATCCTGCCGGAGTCGGTGGTGATGATCTGGGCATTGGTATCGCTTTGCCCCCTGTTTTCCCATTCCTTATCCATGATGGACTCGTAAAAAGTACAGATAATGCTTAAAGATGGCTAAGTAAAAACACAGATATACAAGGAGTAGTGTTCTGTGGCGGGTCTTGACTATACATGTAGTATGTCGAGAATCGCCACAGGACACACGACGCAGTAGATCGAAGTTTTTACGACGCCATCATCCATCAGGTGTCCGCATCGTCCGTATATGGACTGACCTTGATAATATCACGCAGCATTTTGGGCTTATCATGTTCCATCTCGGCAATGAAACCAAAGGCCTCGGCATGAAAGGGGGTGTAATAGCCTTTCATGGGTTTGCCGATTTTCCGGGTCACATTGAAATAGCCACCGAAATAGCTCTCCTTGATAAGTCCCCGGGCAATGACATCATGCTCTGCCCGGAGATGATGAACGATGGCCAGCAATACTCCGCGCATGGATTCATCCCGCCGGCCCATGGTGGCGATCTCCATGCTCCCGGCCCGTTCCGCCATTTTTCGGGCCACCTCTTCAAGCACCTTGGTCTGGAAATAGACATACCCGTCAGCCATGGAAAAGGCCAGGAACCGGCGGCCAAACATCTTGTTGATGTAGGGCTTCAACTCCTCCAGAAATCCGGCCGCATCAAACCAACCGGAAATATCCACCAGCTCCGGCTTCTCTTCCTTTGTTCTTTCCCTGCCTGCCTGGTCCTGGTTATAAATATCTTCCTGGGCTTGCCAGGCTGCCGTGTTGTCCGGGCCTTTTTGTTTTTCTCCTGGTGCCGGATTCTCGCTGACCGGATCAGCAGCCCCTGTTTCGATCTTCTGAACAGCCTCTTCCAATTCCTTCTGCCGGGCCTTCTGGTCAGCGGTTTTCAAAGTCCTGCCGATCAGCCCCTGGGGTTTCTTGTGATGCAGCTTGATGGCCTGCAGGATCTCGTCTTTTCTGCGCAGTTCATTGAAGCCGGCAATCCCGGCCAGGGGCCGGCCCGCAACCAGGGGGTGTTCTCCCGTGGAATAGAGGTAACTGCGCATGGAGGTGAGTTTGCCAAGATCGTGACCAAGGGCGGCAACCATGGTATCGGGAATTATGTGCCAGTCGTCCGCATCGGAGAGGAGCTGCGCCACCTGCTCCGCCACATTGATAGAATGATCAAGCAGGGTCGTCCGGCCAAGAAGCTGAAAGGTGTTTTCATCCCAGTTCCCCTCCACATCATTTTTCAGATCAACGACCGATGGGCATCCACCTTCCCGGTCAAGAAGCTGTAAAATCCGGCCGCACACCGCTTTTTGTTCCGGGAATTTCTTGAAACATGGTCCCCTGTTGATCTGTTCCATGAATGCAGTGGCCCGTGGCGATTGAAATTGAAATTTTTCCTGTTCCTCTTCCCGGGCAATGACCTTTTCATCCCGCCACAGGGGAGAGAGCTGTTTGAGGTGAATTGTGCCGCCGCCTTTCTTCTCCCAGAGCTTTGCAAGTTCCTCCAGGGTGATCTGGTTGATAACGACAAATTCTTGCGGCTTTTCCCGGCCAAAGAGCAATACGGTCACAGCAACCAATGCCAGGACAAACGCCAACCCAAACAGGGCAATGACAATACTTGAACTTGCGAGCATCAGGTCCCCATGGTCACCTGGGCCAGGTCGGGAAATTCTACCTTCAGGCTGCTTTCCTGAACGGTCGCGGTCTTCCCCTTGTAGGTGCCGGAATAGGTACTGAGAAACAGTTCCCGGGGCGCCATGTTCAGCACCTCGGTGTGCTTGATCCGCACATCCTCGGTTTCCCGGATCGACAAACCGCCTCCCAC
>WGCP01000200.1 GCA_015493715.1 Desulfobulbaceae bacterium | reverse complement strand
TGGTTGAGGAAGTGGATATTATGGAGCCGATATGGAAAAATTAGTTGCCGAGCTGAAAAAACTGGTTGAGTTTAAAGACGATATTGACACGGGTGATGTGGTACTGATTGCCGCTGAAAATCCACAAATGCTCGCTTTTGCAGTCATTACTGATATTGTTCGCGATACGACCAGAAAAGATCCCTGGTGGCATGTGAGCATGCGCATGCTGTCGGTTCCGCTGCAATCGGTCACCTGGACATTACGGACGGACCAGATGTGCGGTCGAGAAATTTTCACCATGGGAGGTGATAAACGATTCATGGCCCCGGTTCTTGTCCTGCCGGACGACGAGGGTAAGGCGGATTCTGATGCTCCGGCGTCGAAGATTAATGTCGAGCGCCAAAAAGAAGGTCCGGGCCTGCGGATTGTTAAGTAATGATTGTCCGGGAAGACATGGTGGTCCGCAACCATTGCGGTGTCCATGCCAGGGTTGCAACCGGCCTGACGGAAATAGCGAAGTCGGATAATGTGGAGATAGAACTTGTTTCCGGCGGTCGATCTGTTGATTGCCGCTCCATTCTTGAGGTGCTGTCCCTGGCCCTGACCAGAGGCAGTCATGTTGAAGTGCTGATAAGGGGTGAGGATGCGGAGAAGTCCCTTGGCGCCGTGCGTAAACTGTTGACCGGGACGGAAGCTGATGGTTGAACAGGATCGCAATACGGAACTCTATAGAGATCTTGATAAAAAGCTCCCCTCCGAAGAGCCGCAGATCATCTATGGCATCGGCGCCTCCCCGGGAATAGTCACCGCATCCGCTCGGGTATTCAGACGCCGGACGGGCAGCGCTGCCTGGCGCAGGCTCACGCCGGACCGAATTGATGGTGAAATCAGGCGCTTCAGGGATGCGGTCACCACGGCCGAATGTGAACTGCAGCAGTTGCGCACCAGTCTGGCCGATGACCTCTCTGATGCCCTGTCCATTATTGATTCCCATCTGCTCATGCTCAAGGATCGGATGATTCTTGAGCGGACAATTGAAATTATCCGGAATCAACATATAAATGCGCAGTGGGCGCTGGCAACGGCGCTGGGACTTGTCAAAAAGAAATTTGATGTAATTGACGATCCCTATATCAAACAGCGATATATGGATGTCAAGCATGTTGCCGACAGGATATTCGGCGTACTTTCCGGTAGGGCGGATGAGCTCCTCAGCGACGGAACGGCGAAAGTCATTGTCATCGGCCATGATTTCTCTCCGGAAGATATCCTGCACATGCAGGCTGATACCGTTCTCGGATTTATTACTGAAGAAGGTGGAATAACGTCACATACCGCCATTGTGGCGAGGTCCCTCGGCATTCCCGCAGTGGTCGGCGTCAAGGATATTACCTGTATCTGCGGTTCCGGCGACAGGGTAATCCTGGACGGCTTTTCCGGACGAGTCTGCCTGCATCCGACCCCGGACCAGCTCAACCAGTACCTGGAATATGACAGACGGCATCAGTGCTCTGCCAGGGAACTTGCCCGTTATGCCGACCTGTGTTCGGAAACCAGGGATGGTCATTGGGTACGTCTTGCCGGGAACATTGAAATGGTTGGAGAAATAACGACTATTCGGCAATATGGTGGAGAGGGGATCGGCCTTTTCAGGAGCGAATTTGATTTTTTTTCCAGCGCCTCCCTGCCGGATGAGGATCATCTTACCCTTGTCTACAGTGAGATGATTGCAGCGATGGCACCGCTTCCTGTAACCATTCGAACCCTTGATGTGGGGGGCGATAAATTCAGCAATCGTCTCCCACATAACGGTCCCCGGCTTGATCTTGAACGCAATCCCGCTCTTGGTCTTCGTTCCATCAGGTATTCCCTACGGGAGCCAGCCCTGTTCATCCTCCAGATGCGTGCTCTGCTCAGGGCGTCTGTTCATGGAAAACTGCGGATTCTGCTGCCCATGATTTCCTCCCCTTCGGAGGTGTTGAGCGTAAAGGCGCTTTGTACAAATGTCGGTCGTGAACTTGAGAAAGAAGGAATCCCTTTTGATCATGACGTGCAGGTCGGCATAATGATTGAGGTGCCCAGCGCCGTGATTCTTGCCGATTCTCTGGCTTCCGAGGTGGATTTCTTCAGTATCGGCACCAATGATCTGATCCAGTATTCCCTGGCCATAGACCGTGGCAATCAATACGTGGCCCATATGTATGAACCTCTTCATCCTGCCGTGCTGCGCATGATCAAGCAGACCGTTGATGCCGGCCATCATCAGGGTATAGAAGTTTCAATGTGCGGCGAGATGGCAGGCGATCCGGTTTGCGCGGCGGTTCTTCTGGGACTCGGTCTTGATGAACTCTCCATGCGGCCATCGGCCATACCATATGTCAGGCGTCTCCTGCGAGGCTCCCGCTATCAGCAGCTGGTCGCTCTCGGTGGTAAAATACTTGCTTGCCGGGACGTCGATGAAATTCGTCGGTATCTTGCCCGCTATCTTCCCGACCACTATCCTGAGGAGTTTTGCAATCCATGAAGGAAAGAGATCTCATTGCCGCCATCCAGGACCGCACCGTTGTCGCCGCAAACCCCTCGCTGCTGTACGGCATAGGAGATGATTGCGCTGTGACACGCAAGGATGGTATTGATGTTTTGCTGTACAGTATTGATACCCTGGTTGAATCAGTCCATTTTGATCCCGCCTTTCATCCACCCGAGTTGCTGGGAAAAAAGGCCGTTTCCGTCAATGTGAGTGATATAGCTGCCATGGGAGGCGATCCCCAGTTTCTTTTATTTTCTCTTGGTCTACCGACGGGTTTTGATGAACAATGGGTATTGCGGCTGAGTGATGGCGTTGCCGAGGCCTGCAACCAATATGATTGCACGCTGATCGGCGGCGATACGGTTGCAAGTCCCGGGGGTATCAATATGAGCCTTTGCGTAATTGGTGAGATGGTGGCGGATCAGGTACTCTATCGCCATGGCGCACGGGAGGGAGATATTGTCTATGTCAGCGGGCCCATCGGCAGGGCGGCGGCGGGTCTTGAACTTTTTAAACATGACCAGGGCGGCCGCGACAGGTTTGCTGATCTCTATCAGGCCCATCTTGATCCCCATGCCAGGGTTGATCTCGGGAAAAGGCTTGCCGCAAGCGGCATTGTTCATGCAATGATGGATCTTTCCGACGGTCTGGCCACCGACCTAGCCCATCTTTGTACCCAGAGCAATCTTGGAGCCGTTGTTTATCAGGATCAACTACCTGATGATCCTCTCCTGACGGAAGCTGCTGAGTTGTTACGCCGTGATAGCCTGCCCTGGATGATCAGTGGCGGCGAGGATTATGAATTGTTGTTCACGGTAGCACCACGTGCAACAAAAAAATTGCAGGAAGTGGTGGCAAAGACCGGCGATCTCCTGTATCCTGTCGGCACAATGACAACTGAAAAAGGGGTCACGCTTATTCAGAATGATGCCCACCAACAACAAAGAGAAACCCCGATTGCGTTTTGTGGATTTGACCATTTCAGTAAAAGGTGATGTATGCTTCTCAACACACTGTTCAAGCGTTGGTCGTACCAGCTTTTTTCTCCGGATACCATTCATCGACAAACCTATGAGGCGTTTAAAGACCTACTGAAACACGATGCACACGCCCATGATTTGATGGCCGAACTTGAAATCCTCTATCATGAGGGCAAACGACTTGATATGGCCGGCGTCCGGGCTGTGTTCACCGACTTTTCAAGCGCTGTGCAGTCCATGATTTCAAGTCTTGCCATCCTTCAGCCCGGAGATGCGACAACGCTCATGCAGTATCACAGGAAACTTGATTTTTATGTTCGTTTCCTGCTTGCCCCGCCCGAACAACCAATTGCCGAGCCCTATGTCCTGAATTTTTCAGATATCACCGATAGCGGACAGAGTGGCAACAAGGCCTTTAATCTGGCTAAACTCCATAAAGAACTACAGGCCCCGGTACCGGGCGGTTTTGTCATCAGCACCAGTTCTTTTCATAGAGTCCTGGAGTTCAATAACCTGCGTCCATCGCTGGATGGCATTCTGGCACAGATAGATCTTGAAAATACAACCGGCCTTGAAGAATATTCACGCCGGCTCAGTGCTCTGATTCTTTCAGCAACTATTCCACCGGAGGTTGTTGCAGCCATTGAAAGCGCCTACGACATGATGGAAAAACAACAGGGAGCACCGGTATTGACTGCGGTCAGATCGTCAGCGGTCAGTGAAGACAGCGAGCATTCCTTTGCCGGGCAATATCATACCGAATTAGGTGCTACCAGAGAAACTATACTTGAGGCTTATCGGAAAGTGCTGGCCTCGAAATATTCACCGGAAGCCCTTTTCTACAGGATTACTCTTGGGCTTGCCGATGAAGAGGCTTCCATGGGGGTACTGGTGTTGTCAATGGTGGATGCCGCAGTCAGTGGTATAGTGTATACCAGGAGCGGTGATGATGAAAAAGAATCGCAGGAGATGGCAATCCATGCCATTTACGGTCTGGGTGAAGTGTTGGTTGCCGGTAGAGCAGTCGGTGACAGGGCCCTGCTTGCTCGGGATGACGGCCAAATTCTCCATCAGATCAAAGGGACGCAAGCCGGAAAATTGTTGCTGGCCTCTGGAAAACTGGAAGAAATCCCGCTAAGTCAGGCTGAAAAAGAACGATTTTGTCTGGAACGAAATCAACTGCATGAACTCGGCCAATGGGCAACGCGAATTGAAGAACTCTATGGGGTGGCTCAGGATATTGAATGGGCATATACCGAGGACGGCTCCCTGTTCATTCTCCAGTCCCGTCCCCTGCAACAGGAAAAGAAGAAAACCTCTACCCTGGATACCAACAGGAGAGCGGAACTGGAAAAAATGAAAGTCCTGCTTTCCGGTGGGCAGAAATCAGCCGGTGGTATTGCCTCCGGTCCCGTCGTTGTTGCCGATGTTGGATCTTTTGAGGATATCCAGCCGGGCTCCGTACTTGTCGCCGGCTCAACACCACCATCTCTTGTTCGATTTCTCGGGAAAATTGTTGCTGTGGTTGCCGAAAAGGGCACCATTGCCGGCCATTTCTCAACGGTCTGTCGGGAGTTCAACATACCACTTCTGATTGACGTGCCGCATGCCCTTGAAGTCCTCAAACCCGGTCGACAGGTAACCGTTGATGCCGACGATTTAAGGGTTTATGACGGTTTTCTTGAATTTGCGAGCAGCCCTAAGGGAAAAAGTGCCGAGGATCATCTTCCCTATACCCGCAGGTTGAAGGCGATCATGGAGTTTATTACGCCCCTGCACATGGTTGATCCTGAGAGCAAGGATTTCCTGCCGGAACTCTGCCGCTCCCTGCATGATATTATCCGCTATACCCATGAAAGGGCAATGCAGACCATGTTTTCACTTGGTGAAAAGGGTAGCGGCCGGAGTAAAAAAAATCTGATTACGGATGTTCCCCTTGCCATTAACCTGTTGGATGTCGGTGAAGGAATCTGTCCGGGTGCCCGGGAAAAAGACAGCGTAACCATAGAAGAAATCTGTTGTCAGCCATTTCGCGCCCTGTGGAAAGGGCTTGCACATCCGGGTATAGACTGGCAGTCACACAGCCATTTTGACTGGAAAAGATCAGATGAAATTGTTCTTTCCGGGGGATTTTTATTTGGAACGGACTCCAGCGAGTTTGCCTCCTATGCCATCATGAGCAAGGACTATCTCAACTTCAATATACGTTTCGGCTATCACTTTACCCTTGTCGATACGATTTGTGGAGAGGATGCCCGAACAAATTTCTGCCTGATTCGATTCGCCGGCGGCGGCGGCGCCTGGACCGGCCGGTTTCTTCGTCTTGAATTCCTGGAGATGGTTCTCTCCCGCCTTGGTTTTGAAGTGACCGTCAAGGCGGATCTGCTTGATGCAAAAATGGTGGAAGTTGAAGAAAAGGAACTCCTCAAGGTTTTGGATATGCTTGGCAGATTACTCGGGGCAACAAAATTGATGGACATGGTCCTACGCGAAGAAGAGGATGTGCAACGCTGCACCGATCAGTTTTTTGATGGTCAATATACTTTTACCAAACCCATGGTCACGGAGTAATCAGGAAAGGAGTCTCCATGCAACGCTTAATTATAGACCATTCCAACAACATTCTTCTGTTTAACTATTTTTTATTCAATGTATGAATTAACCTGGATAACAAACCAGCTCGCCGGCGGCAGGGCCCCCATGTCCTATGAAGAACTTGCCTCCATAAAAGAGCAGGGGATTGATGCAATCGTCAACCTGTGCGGAGAATTTACCGATCTGCATAAAATAGAGGAAGAGGCAGGTTTTGAGGTTTATTACCTGCCCACGCCCGATGAACAGGTCCCTGCTCTGGAGGAGATGGAGAAAGCGCTGGAGTGGCTTGACGAGGCTATTTATCTCGGCAGAAAGGTATTGGTCCATTGCCGGCATGGCCATGGCAGGACCGGTACCTTTATTTCCGCCTACTTGTTGCGGCGGGGACTCAGTCTGAAAAAAGCGGAAAAACTGCTGAAAAATACCCGCGCCAATCCAACCAATTTCAGCCAATGGAGATTGCTGCGTAAATACCATAAACAACAGGGAATATTATGTACCGTCGATCCAAGGATTGAGAACAAAAAAAGTTGTGTTGATCTCTCTTCATTTATTGACGAGTATGATGCCATTGCTTCTGAACTCGATCAGGAACTTGCTAATCTGCATGGTGCTTCCACCTGTGGAGTACAGCATGATCGTTGTTGCCGGCAATATTTTGAACTCGAGCTTGCCGAAAGTATACGCATCCACCAGTACATCAATCGTACCTTCAGCCATGATGATCGTGAGCATGTGCTTGAACATGCCCTGGAATGTGCTTCGGTCATTCGGACGATTCGCACTCTGCATACCAATTATCCACCCCTTGTGGATAAAGATTTCACTGAAATTTACGATGCGGCCAACTCTCCCTGTCCATTACTGGAAGGTGGCCGATGCATGGTGCCACAACATAGACCTTTTCGATGCAGATGGGAAGAAACTGAACTATCGACCGAGGTGCGGAACAACTATACGGTAATGCTGGAAAATCTCTCCAGGGACGTGTTTCTTGCCTTGACCGGCTCATTCCCTCCGGAGGAGGGGTTGAATTTTTCCGTGGCTGATACGGTTTCCGGCCGTTTTGTCCAAGAATGTTTTGCCACCATGCTTTCAACGCATCGAAAGACCGGGAACAATAAATGAGTGCATCCCCATGCAACCATACTTAATTTATGGATTAGGAAAATTTCTCGTCGAGGAGACGTATAGTTGATCGAGCGTCAACTTTGTTGAAAAGTCTATTAAAATAGAACAATGCCATTTTACCGGGAAGAACATCATTTTCATAAAACCGCACTGTCCGACCTGCAGGGCGCCTGGGCAAATCTCAGGGACGAGGTCGTCAATCTGCATCCATTTGAAAATTCCGAGAGGCTACTCTTTCAAATAGATGAGGCCATGAGTTGGGAATCTGTGAATAACCTCAATCATATGGATTCCATCATTTTGCTCATTCACAATATTGCCGGCCGATCCCGGGCACCTGAGCATATTATTGAATACATACAACAGGTTCAGGAAGATCTTGGCGCTGTCCTTGAGGATATTGGTGATGGAACAATAGCATTTCATCCAACAAAAACAAGAAAACATACCAAAAGGCAACCTGTAGTCCCTATCCGGCTTTCAGAACGAGATAGAATAAAATATACGAGAAATTCAACAGTTATAAATTGGCAACATCCGTTCATTAGAGAATGTTCCGCCGGAATTCTCTCAAAGGGTAATACCGTATTCGATTACATCAAAAATGTATTTGAGTATGTACGGGACACGATTCCGCACAGCCGTGATTTTCAAAGGCAGGTCGTCACCTGCATCGCATCGGAAGTGCTTAAACATAAAACAGGTTCCTGTTACGCTAAAAGTCATCTCCTGGCCGCACTGCTGCGGGCGCAAAAGATACCGGTTGGTTTCTGCTATCAACGTCTCAGTGTGGAAGAAAACGGACCTCCGTATTGTCTCCATGGCCTTAATGCAGTATTTCTTGAAGAATACGAATGGTACAGGATCGATGCTCGAGGCAATAAAGAAGGAGTCGATGCCCGATTCATTCCTCCGGTTGAACAGTTGGCTTTTGCCGTAACGGAACCACAAGAAAGAAATTTACCGGAAATATGGAGTGAACCGCTGCCGGTCATCGTGCAGGCCTTGCAAACCCACCAAAGTGTAGAAGAGTTATACCATAACTTGCCGGATATCCAGCTGGTATAAACGGATATCGACCGATATTTGTGCTTTAAGGGCACGTTGTCGTTTGTTTGGGAAATCTCACGGAAGGGCAGGGCTTCTCATGTCGAGACGAAAAAAAATAATAACAGTATAGCTGCGTTTTTGTTGTGGCTGCGACCTGAAAATTTACTTCAATCATGCCGGTTGGTGAATACATTGAAAATTGCGACGATTATTGCCTTTTCAATGTTCGGCAATAGCGACGCCGGGATCGACGAGTGATAGCGGGCATACAACAGGAATTTTTCATCGACAATGAATATCTCAAAAAATACCTCAAAAAATAATCTCAAAAAACGGCTGGAACGTGTATTGATCGTTGATGACGAACAAGATCTGCTGCAACTATTACGAAAGGTTATTTCAAAAAAATGCGGGTGTGAAGTACGCATTTCCGATTCCGGCGCCGATGGGCTCGAGCTTGCAACAGACTGGTTACCGGATGTGGTCCTCACCGACATCAAAATGCCGGGAATGGATGGCCTTATTTTTTTGCGTCGGTTAAAAGAGCTTGATACCACCATTACCACGCTTATTATGACCGGCTACGGCACCATTGAGATGGCGGTTCGCGCGCTCAAAGAGGGGGCGTATGATTTTTTTGAAAAACCCTTTGATAATGAGCGTATAGTCCACGCCGTGGAACGGGCCATTGAGCGGACACGTCTGCTGCGGGAAAATAAAAAATTACAACAGAAACTCACCCGACGGAATCCCGGCATGGAATTTATCGGTCGCTCAAAGCAGCTGACTGCAACAATTGAGCTGTTGTCTCGCCTTGCTCAGAGTTCGGCAACCGTGCTTATCCGAGGTGAATCAGGAACAGGCAAAGAACTTGCCGCCAGGGCCCTGCATTCCATGAGTAATCGAGCCGATAACAAGATGATTATCGTCAACTGTCCAGCTCTTCCGGAACATATCCTTGAAAGTGAATTGTTCGGCTACAAAAAGGGGGCCTTTACCGGGGCGGAGCAGGATAAAGACGGTTTATTTCTTGAGGCAAATGGTTCAACGATTCTTCTTGATGAAATTGCGGATATCCCGGTCGCAATCCAAACAAAATTGCTTCGGGTTTTGCAGGAAAAGGAAATCCAGCCCCTGGGCCAGACCCGTACCATCAAAGTTGATGTCAGAGTGCTGGCCTCAACAAATCAAAATCTTGAAGAAAAAATTGAACGGGGTGAATTTCGGGAAGATCTTTTTTATCGTCTCAACGTCATGACGGTAACCATGCCTTCTCTAACGGCCATTTCAAGTGATATCCCGCTTTTGGCCCAGCATTTTCTTGAAATGTATGCCAAAGAGTATGATCGTCCGGAGCTTGAGTTTCAGCCGGAGGCATTGCAATGCCTGCTCAGACGTCCCTGGAAAGGGAATATTCGAGAATTACAGAATACTATCAACCGGGCTGTTTTGCTCTGTCACGAAAATTTCATCACCCCGACCGACTTGGTCGATCCCGAGGCTAGTGGGAATATTGCAATCTTTGAGGGGTTGGATGATTCGGCTTGCTTTTTGACCTTGCCCTATAAAGAGGCCAAACAGGAGGTGGTCAAACATTTCACCCGTTCCTATCTGTGTCATGCATTGACGGATTCAAAAGGAAATGTATCTGCTGCGTCCAGAAATTGCGGTATGGAACGCCAGGCCCTGCAACGTCTGATGCGCAGATATGATATAAAATCCTACACCTTTCGTTAAAAGTAAACCATCCTACCATTTTGTATACAATCGTGTTTTTCAAAGCATTCTCTCGGGCCACACTGTTATCATTCATTGCGGCTGTGGCCTGAAACTTCGAAGTCTACGCTTATCCGGCATCATCCATGTTACTCAGAAACATAATGTTACCGCCCTTGTTTGCATCGAAAAAGGCGGTAACGAACGGCTATATGGATTTTCTCTTCTTCTTTTTTATTTCATTTTTTCAGCATTTTTTTCCGGCTGACAGTCATTGTACCGGTGGCAAGCAAGAATATAAATATTCTGATCGCCGATACCATTCAACTTGAGTGAGACCAGGAATACCATCGCTGTTTTGGAGATATTTATCAACCTGAAATTAGGTAAAAGTATAACGATATACAATCCGTAATTATGATTATAGCGATGGCATGCCTCGTTGCTGATCAATGGATAATTAAATACAATATTGGGAATATAGATCCTGGTGCAATATTTTTGTTTCATGTGCAACTAAAAAGGTTCCTGTATGTGCGTTCTTGCTTCATATTTAGATATGATATTACTATGAATCATTCCTGAAAGTGTTATCAATCACTTAAAATGATACACATATTAAAATAAATTATATTGGTAACGAAAATGGAACTAATTGTGCATTGTATATACGGTATTGAAAGAATAAGGTAATCGGTTGTAATTCCACAGATATGGAAAATGTAGCTTGTTGGGCGATATTTCACCATTCAGCCTTGGTTATGTTTTTAAAGAAAAAAATTGCAATAAAAATATGCATCCATTTTGTTGCATGTGGCGGATGTTTGTTACAGGATAACACGCTCTACTGTCTGCTATAACGGTGCGTTTTTTGGGTGTAATCGTGTGGCTGTGGCTTAAAAAATTGGTTCAGCTGCAATGCTGGTTAGATATTATGACAAGAAGTTTGCAACAGGGATTTCAGTGTGCCGTGACGGTCATGGTTGTTCTGCTTGCCATGCTCATCGTCCCGG
The DNA here is from genome assembly GCA_015493715.1 of Desulfobulbaceae bacterium. Taxonomy (GTDB): domain Bacteria; phylum Desulfobacterota; class Desulfobulbia; order Desulfobulbales; family Desulfobulbaceae; genus DRLX01. Next base: position 11,158 of record WGCP01000200.1, on the reverse strand, counting down.
ATGCAGCATGGGCACTGCAGTCCCATGGCCCTCCTGAAGGGATTTATGTGCACCAAATGGCGCATGTCTTTTTTTTCGGCTCCCTAGTGTTTTTGTATCGTGACCTGCGTCATTCCGCATCAAAAAGCAGGGGATGGAGCTATCTGAAGAGGTTTTGCCTGCTTATGTTAGTCTGGAATATCGTCTCGTTTACCGGTCATGCCGTGGCGACACAGCTGTCTCCCGAGCATATTACCGGGGCCGCGAGCTATTTTCATTCAAGATTGCTTGGTCCCATGAACCCGACCAAGGTACTATTTTATGTAACCCGCTTTGATTATCTCCTGCTTATGCCCGCCCTGTATTTTCTCTGTATTGGCCTAAGATCCCTGTATTTCAGTGTTGAACGGGAAGTGTCCCAAGGAGAAAATCAATGACCGGCCTGCCTTTGTTGCCAAGTATTCTTGTCGATATGGTCGGATCAATCGCCGACCTGATTTTTGCCTTCCTGGCAATGCATTATGCCTACCTACTTACCAGGAAGCAGCCTGAAAATTTTCTCTGGGGATATCTCTTTTATATTTGTATCGCCATCTCGGCCTTTTCCATTTCCCGTGCCGCCGGGCATTTGGTTAAACAGTTTCTGTTTATCAGTGGTAATAATGATATATGGCCTATCATTTCTCCCTATTCCGGTGGGTTCAATACCCTGATGCTGATTTCCGTGTCAGCGGTTACCCTTTTTTATCATAAGGGAGTGGAAACCCATCGGGTGATAGCAGCAAAGGCTGCTAAACTTAAATATGCTAATCTTTTGCTGAAAGAAGCTGCCCGTGAGATGAAAGATCTCAACCTTCATCTTGAAGAGACAAATACCCACCTGGAAGAAAAAGTTAAAGAACGGACTGCTGAACTCTCCAGGTCCGAGGAAAAATTCCGCCACCTCTTTTCCGCATCCAAAGATATGGTGTATTTCTGCAATACAGGCCAGGATATAACCGATATTAATGAATCAGGACTGGAAATGCTCGGCTACTTCGGTAAGGATCGACCCCGGCTTAACCTGCATGATATTTTTCATAATGAAGGGGAGCTGGAAACGTTTTTCAAGTCCATGCAACGTGATGGCTATGTGAAGGATTTTGAAAGCGAATTCAAACGTAAGGATGGAACACTTATTAATGTCTTGCTGTCGGCAACCGCCGTCAGGGATGAAACCGGCGACATCATCAGCTGTGAAGGCATTGCCAAAGATTTAACCAAGGTTAAAACCATGATGGAACAACTTGCTGCCAGTGAAAAGATGGCATCGGTTGGCCAGATGGCAGCCGGTGTCGCTCATGAAATCAACACGCCGCTTGGCATAATATTAGGATATGCCCAGTTGATGATGGATGACTTTGAAGAAGATTCGGAGCCATATCAGAATCTTCTTGTCATTGAACGCCAGACCCGGGCAAGCCGGAAAATTGTGGCCGATCTCCTTAAATTTTCCAGGCAGACCGGTAGTGCCAGGGAAAATTTGAATATCAATGAAGTGCTCACTGACGTAATTGCCGTCACTGAACATAATCTCCACCTTGACCACATTCAGGTTCATATGAATCTTGCAGACAACCTGCCGCCGGTAGTTGGTGATGCGGAAAAATTGCGGCAGGTATTTGTCAATTTGATCAACAATTCCCACCATGCCATGGAAAAACAGGGTAAGGGTGATATTTTTATAACCTCCTGGTTTGATGAAGACAAAAAACAGGTCGTTGCCGAGGTCAGGGACACCGGCCATGGTATCCCGGCTGATGTCCAGGCGCGAATATTTGACCCTTTTTTCACCACCAAGCCGGTAGGCAAGGGAACCGGCCTTGGATTGTCTGTTTCCTATGGAATTATTCAGGACCATGGCGGAAACATCGAAGTTGAAAGTCCGGTTATCGATAAAAAGACCGGCAAGAAGATATCGGGAACCGCCTTTAGGATTCTACTCCCGGAAGCAAAGGATCCGGAAGCAATACAGGAAGACAAAGATAACAAATAATTATAAACCGATGTTGCACACCCAAAAAAAGGAGAGAAATTATGGCAGAGATTTTAGCATTAGATGATGTGCAGGACGCAACGGTCCTTATCGGCAAAATACTCAAGAAAAAAGGACACAATGTTCATACCTTTACCGAAGAAGACGACGCAATTAATTTCGCCAAGAAAAATAAGGTGGATCTGGCTATATTGGATATTAAGCTCAAGAGAATGAGTGGCGTGGAAGTGCTTGCCGAATTGAAGAAATCAACGCCTGATATGCATGCCATCATGCTTACCGGCTACCCGACAGTGGAAACGGCACGAGAGGCGATCAGCCTTGGTGCCGACGAATACTGTGTAAAACCGATTGATCGGGATGAGCTTGAAGAAAAGGTTGAAAAGGTCCTGGAGTCTTGATGAAGCAGCCCGCTTCCTTTGATTTATTTCCGGCGTAATGACCGGATCGCATGGAGTATTATCGGCCGGAGATTTCCGGCCGATGGATGATTGGATTAACCAACATGGTAGATTTGCCAACGCAAACACTGTCGCCGCAGACAAAAGAACAGGGGTTTCTCAGAGTATTTCAAAAGGTCACCCGACTGATCTCCATGGTCTTGGATCATCAGCAGGTGATGGATACCATTGTTTCAAGTTTACCTGATCTTCTTGATATCGATGCCTGTACCATACGACTGCTCGATGTCGACACCAATACTTTTGTCCTCGGCGCCGCCCATGGCCTGTCCCTGGAATATCTCTCTCGGAAGTCCATTGATACCGAAGAGACCATGGAAATGATCAAGTCCGGTTATCCGGTTGCAAAGGTCGATCTGGATGAAGATCCAACCTATCGAGACCGGGATGCTGCAGCTAAGGAGGGGATTAAATCCGTTCTCACTCTGCCGATCCTGTTCCAGGATGCCATTATCGGTATCATGCGTTTGCTCACCAAAAGTCAACGGCTGTTTACCGCTGAGGAAATTTCTTTTTCCATGGCCCTTGCCGAGCAGGTCGGCGTTGCCATTTCCAATGGCCGGATGTTTAAGGAAATGGAAAATCAGGTGGACTTCATGAATGAGGTCCAGAAGATATCCAGAATGGTCAATTCGACTCTTGATATGGATTCGGTATTAAACACCATAGTTCAGAGAGTTCCGGTCAGCATGGAGGCAAAGGGTTGTACGTTGCGGTTGTTTAATCCATTGACCAATCAATTGGAACTGGTTGCCTCCTACGGCGTATCGGAGAAATATCTCAAACAGAGCAATATTGAAGACGAAAAAAATGTGACCATGGTCCTCTCCGGCGAGCCGGTGGCCATTTATGATGTGGCCTCTGATGATCGTGTTTTGAATAAAAAAAATATGATGGAAGAGGGAATCAACTCCCTGCTTGCCGTTCCCATCACTGTCGGCAAGGAAATTATCGGTGTTCTCCGGATTTTTTCTGAAAAACACCATAGCTTCACCAGTACCGAGGTCAACTTTGCCGTTACTGTTTCCGAGGCAGGTGGTACAGCCATTCAGAATGCCAGAATATATCAGAAGATCAATCTTTTATTTAACCAGATTGAGGAAAATGAGCGTTTCCTCGGTGATATTCTGGATTGCATTCGTCCTGAATTGCTGGTCGTGGACAAAGACAGGCATGTCGTTCTTGCCAATAAGGTTTGCCAGCAACGACTTGGTATGGAAGAGGCTGACATTCTCGGCATGGAATATCATGAACTTTGTTCTTCCAATAAAGACAGGTCCGCGTGTCCGGTCGATGATGTTCTACGGGATGGAAAACCTGCGACTTATGAGCATACGGTTGAACTCAAAGATGGGGAACACTGGCTTGAACGAACCGCCTCTCCCATGTTTGACGAAAATGGCAATGTAGAGTTTGTAATCGAAATTATTCGTGACATTACCACCAAACGGACGCTTGAAAAGGAACAAATGGAGAGAGTGGAGCTGCAGGGCGTTGTTGAACTTGCCGGTACGGTGGCCCATGAAATCAATACTCCTCTTTTTGCAGCCCTTGGTACGGCCCAGATCCTTGAAGAAGATATTGAAAAGCAGGAACTGATTGCCGATGTACAGACAATCATTCGTAATCTCAAGAATATCAGTGAGCTGACAAAGAAAATGACCGATATGACTGGGTTTGAACGTAAGGATTACGTTGGTGAGGCAAATATTGTTGAATTCAAATAAACCAGCATTGCTGGACCGGATTGACCGGCCACAACAGACCATGAAAATTCTTTACTCAGGCTTGGGCAGGCCCTGCCTCAAGGGATTTTCTGATAAATCGTATCTGACAAAAAAGCAGCAGCGGGGATGTTAATGTTGGACTTTTATGTAGATAATGCGCGGGTCGCTATAGAAAATGTCAAAAAGGCCTTTGCCACTCCTTTCGGCATTTTTGTCTATTCCGCTGTAACCGGCGTGATGGGAGTTGTTATTCTGATGTTCTTTTTTTCCATGTTGCTCTCAGGAAGTAGCCTGGCCATGGCCCTGCCTGCGATTCTTGCCTTTAACGGTGCCTGTTGCGGCTATAGTCTTGTCGACAGGGGCGGAACGGATTTTCCACAGCTGACCATGGCGCTTGTCGTCATCAGCCTGTTATTGCTTGCTACCGGATATGCTGCCCTTGGTCTGCTTGTGCCGTGGGAATCATTTACCGGTAGTATTCGATTGCTCATTTCAGGTTCCCTGGTTGTTGTTTTTTCATTTTTTGGAATCTGGATTGCTCGCAAGAACAAAAAACTGCAGGATAAGTCTTAATTTAACCACAACAGTGTTTTCATGAAAGCGCGGCATAGAGCCGGGATTTTTCAGAATCACAAAAATGACAAAGGAGGGATAACCAACATACAAGAAAGGATCGTTTAATGAAAGATTATTGTACTTTAATTTAAGGAGGATACAGCATGAAGCGAATGCGCATTCCAGTAGTAACATTGATTACCCTCGCCGGATTTGTTCTTGCGAGTTATGGCCTTTGTTTTGGTGAGGCCAATATTTCAGCAGCAAAATACAAGGCTGGAGATACCGTAACAATCACTGGTAAAATTGCTCCCGGTCAGGATCTGTATATCACCATTGCCCAGAATAAAATGTTTAACGGCAAGATGACCGAATTTAACGGTCAAAAAGCTATGGGTAACTTTGAGAAAAAGAAACTGCCGAAAAAAGCCAAGAAATTCGGCTTTACCATGGACACAAATCTGCCGCCGCTTTTCTATGTGCTGACCACCAATCGTGACGCCTTTGGTAAGGATACAGCCAGAAAATTCGGTGGACCGTCCTTCATGAAGAAAATGCTTGGTGGCGGATTGTACAACACCAGCATGTTTAAATTAAAGAAAAAATGGGATGACGTCGGCGCCAAGGACATGCTTGGTCCGATCAAGACTGCTGAGCAGTGGAATATGCTCAGGTTCGCCCATGAGAACAAATACGGTATTAACACCATCGTCAAGGAGGGCAACAAGAAGGGTAAGGTCGTTATTTTTGCTCGGAGTATTCTTGGAGATGCCTCCTCCGGTAATTACTGGGACAAGGGTACATCCATCAAACTCAACAAAGAAGACGGCACCTTTACCGCTTCTTTTATGACCTATCGTGATACCGCACCGAACACCGGTTTTGACGTCTATGTCAACGGTGAGAAAAGCGGTTCCTACGTTGTTGAAAAGAACGGCTTCTGGCTGGCCAAAGGCTATCGGTACATGAATCCGCTCTGGATTGTTATCGGTGCCATTGCAGTCGGTACCTACTTTTCTATGATCGGCGCCGCAGGTGGTATGCTGATGGGTGCCTTCCAGGCCTTGGTCATCCAGACCGCAGGTCCGGTTGGTATCAACGCAGCCAACGTATTGCGTCCTTCAAATATCGCCTTGACCCTGTTCTCCCCCCTGGGTTCTTTCTACCGCTTTGCCGTGGTTGAAAAACGTGTCGCCTGGCCGGTAGGGCTCTCTTTTGGCGCTGGTATCTTTATCGGTTCCATCTGGCTCGGTACCTATGTCACCCAGTACGTTTCCATGAAGGCCTACAAAGAATATCTTGGTATTCTCGTTGTCCTGATGGGTATCAAGACCCTTATGGAAATGACGCCTGCGGCCATGAACAAGAGAAAAAATATCAAGGCCATGACCCAGAAATTCAACGCTGCGGTCAAGAAAGCCAAAGAGACCGGCGGCGCTGTTGAAATGGGTTCCATTGAGCCGGTTAAATCCGGTCTTACCGATTACCGCTTCAAGTTCTGGGGCGAGGAATTCAGGATTAATCCCCTGCTTTTTGCCTTCCTTGGCTTGATCGTTGGTATCGTATCGCGTGCTTTTGGTATTGGCGGCGGTTTTCTGTTGGTGCCGATGATGACCACCATTGCTGCTCTACCTATGTATGTAGCCGTACCGATCTCCTTGATCGGAACCTGTTTTTCCAGTGTCGGCTCCTTTCTCGGTTATGTCATGAACGGTTATCTGCCTGACCTGGTTTTGGCCGGTGCTATCATTATCGGTGGCTTTGCCGGTGGTATGCTGGGCAGCCGTGCGCAGAAGATGTTTTCCGAGATGACCTTGAAGGTTATCCTCGCCTGTACCCTGTTCTTCCTGTTCTTCCGTTTCATGAAGATCGAGTACTGGATTTAATTTTTTTATCTTTTTTATCTCGTTCCGGCGGAATTTTTTTCCGCTGGAACGAACCTGTTGTGGAGATTTAATATGGATGCATTCATGGATAGAATGTGGGATTATATAATGGCCATGTTTCATTTTTCGGCTTCACTGCTTGATCAGGCGTTGGCACCGCTGCATGTCTTCGGACCAATATTTATTTTGACGCTGCTTGCCGTTATCACCGTCCTGATTACCAAGACACTCAATAAATATATTATAACCAAACGATATATTGAGTTGGAAAAAGAGTTTCAGTACTGGTATAAAATCCGGGAAGAAGCCATGAAGGGGCCGGACTATGACAAGGCCAAGGGAATAGCTAAAAATATTGATCAGGCCAAGCTGAACCGCGTCTATTATGATTATTTTCTTGAAGGTTTTCTGTTGGGCCTGGCTCGAAACATACTGCCGGTATTTCTCATGGTTGCCTATATCAATGAATCATTTCAGGCCGAAAAACTGACTCTCCTCTTCGGCAAAGGTTACCTGTTTTCCCTTCCTTCAACAGGAGGAAAAGAACTCCTGGTCGGATCCGTCTTCTTTTACCTTATTGCCTTGGTACTGACCCATCTTACTTGGGCCGTTATCAAAAGAATAGCCAAAAAAAAAGTTGCCCTCCCCAGGCAAACCATTGACTCCATAACATCTGATGTTGTCTGAATATTCTGAGTATAAAGGGATATTCCAACTGAGAAGAGGTGTCGAATAAGTTACTACAAATTATTATCCCGTTTGTTTTATTTAGTAGAGATTTTTTTTGTCGGCTGGAGAAAAGGTAGGAGAAATCGGTGGAGCGTACCGAATAGCTTACATGTTTTTATCTACGAAGGGGAACGAGGGAAAAAAACGTGTACGGTTTGTGTAACATGTGTACCGTCTGCTGCTCAATCCGCGTTGTAGACGAGGTAACGAAGTAACCAAGCAGGGAAGGCAATCCCATCTGCTTGGCGGTGCCTTGTGCACCACGGAGTCTGCAGGCATAGCCCTTGTCAAGGATGATACGTCTCCAGCAATCGCTTATACGCGAAGGAAGGCTGGGGTGGCGGAAGGCAAGCCGGCCTAAAGCCTACGCTATATTGCAGATAAACTCCCAAAAGAACAAACAGAAATACGGCCCGGAATCCCTGGTCGTCTCATATGGAGGTCGTCTCCGGCAGGGAATGTATAAGACTTTCTGCCACGCCTTCGGCTCCCCCAATCACACCAATTATGACTCCACATGCGGTCAAACTACCCATCATGTCGGTATTTTCCGTAACTGCGTCGGCCGAAAGGGATTAATTTACGATATAGATAATTAAAAACACCTGGCCCTGTTTGGCCGCAATATATTTACTTCTCTTCGTGATAATGGTCTGAAGCCGATCTATGTCACAAGATGCACCACTCAAGCATTACGCTTTGTGATCCTGCCAAGGTTTTAACCTTGTATCTCCTCTTGCGGGGATTGGTAAAAATAGTGTAAGCTGGTGAGATTTTTTATCCTCCCCACTTTTTTTGATTTTTGATGTATGCTTTATGGAAACGTTGAATCGATTGCTTGACTGGCTTTATTTCGGTGTTGTAACTCCTCTTTTTCGTGGTATTGGTTGGATGTTAAGCCTTGTTTTTATCAGGCCCCTTGTCTGGCTACATACTCCGATATGGTTGCATGTCGCATTGTTGGGAACCCTCACCGCTGTTTTTTCTTTGCAGATACGACGTTTGCTTGGAGTTGAAGAAAAAGTTGCCAAGTTTAATGCAATGTTCGCGGAAAAACGGCGTCGTCAGCAAAACTTGCAGTTTATTCCCGATAAGTATAGCCGGGAGGCTTTGTACCACGTGACCGACGATGAGTTGAACCATGATTTCAATACCTACCTGGCTAATCATTATGCTCGTTATGTAACGGTGTATCTTCTACCTGTTTTTCTCACGTTGGCCTGGCTTAACACAATTTTTTCCGATAGTTTCCTAAGGCATGCGGTAGGGATTCCCTACGCGATTGGTTTACCGGAAAATAGGTTTGACATTCAGGGATTGACCGTCACCGCTGTTTTTCTTCTGGCCTATATTGTAAGTCTTATGGTCGGATTTTTTGTAAAACGTAAACTACGCTGATAGCGCGATTGAATGATTTTTATCTGCATCCTTGTTTTTTTCATGCCCAGTGTTTATATCTTGCATCTGGATGTGGCCTGATTTTCTACTGCCGTAAAAGTGATCCATACTGCGAGAATGAAGAGCAAAGATAAACGTTCCTACGTCAGGGTTCTTTTTAACCGGAAAGCCAAATTAATTCTTCATGGAAGGACCTATGAGGAACAACCGGTAAGAAATCTAAGTCTGATCGGCATGTTTATCGCAGGGTCATTTGACGCAAAAGTAAACGACATCTGTACCGTTGAACTACGGGAAACAGGACGGCATACCTGCCTGACCCTTAGCTTTACCGCTAAGATTGTCAGGGTGGAGAAGGATGGTCTTGGCCTTGAATTTGAAAACATGCAGCCGGACAGCTATATGTTTTTACAGACGATGATTCTCTATGCCACCCAGGATCCCTTGAGCGTGGCCGAGGAGTTTTTAGAAGATTTTCCACCAAATCAAGGGGCTTCATTCTGATCGTACTCAAAACAATACTACGTGGAAGATCTGACTATTGCAGCAATATTGACCTGATTAGGATTTGCTATTAATGGAATGGTCATCTGTTACCATACCGTGTTGCTACCGGAACTTTAAAAAAAACCGAAACATAATTCTTTACCGCTGATACTTTATTGCCCATGGCTGAAACAACCACAACTCCGGAAAAAGGTCCGCCGGTCGCGGCACTGCCTTTTATCTTCCTTGGGGACCAATTTCTTTATATCATTACTGATCTTGGTAGAATGGGAATTTTTTTGTTTTCCGCTCTTTTTGGTATCTTTCGGCATCCCTTTCGCTTTCGGGAGTTGCTCAAGCAGCTTAACTTTATCGGTGCCGGTTCCCTGGCCGTTATTTTTTTTACCGCCCTTTCTTCCGGTATGGTCCTTGGCCTACAAGGGTATTATTCGCTCCATAAATTCGGCGCGGAAGGCATGTTGGGTTCCGCTGTCTCCCTGACGCTTATTATGGAATTAGGGCCGATATTAACTGCCCTTATGGTAACCGGTCGTGCCGGATCGGCTATGTGTGCGGAGATTGGAATTATGCGTATCTCTGAACAGATTGATGCCCTGGAATGCATGGCGATCGATCCATTTCGCTATCTGATTTCTCCAAAGTTTCTCGCTGCCCTGATATCCGTCCCCCTATTGACTGCGGTCTTTGATATTGTCGGCATCTTAGGTGGGTACCTTGCAGGAGTCGGGTTAATGGGAGTCAATTCAGGCTCCTTTTTGTCGGGAATGCAGCAGAGCGTAACAAACCATGACATTCGGCTTGGCCTGATCAAATCCGTTGTCTTTGGCCTGCTCCTTGTCTGGATATGTTCCGGGCGAGGTTATTTTGTCCAACAGATTCGTGGGGCCGGCTTTGGGGCGGAAAGTGTGAGTAAGGTCACGACCCAGGCCGTTGTCCTGTCATCAATTTCCGTGCTCATTTTCGATTACCTGTTAACTGCGGTATTGCTTTGATTATGTCACCCTCAACGTCAAAAAAAGTACCGGAGATAGCGATTGAATTTGACCGGGTCAGCAAATCCTTTGGTCAACGTAATAAAAAACACCGGGTCCTCAATGATATCAGTTTTACCATTCCCCGAGGATTGACGACCGTGATTGCCGGTGGTTCGGGCCAAGGGAAAAGTGTTACCCTGAAGTTAATCCTTGGCCTCCTCTATCCCGACAACGGCAGAATTTTGGTGGATGGTATCAATGTTCCGTCGTTGAATAAACGGGAATTACTCAAGTTACGAACGCGGTTTGGTGTTTTGTTTCAGGGCTCGGCCCTGTTCGATTCGTTAACCGTATTTGAAAATATTGCCCTGCCTCTCAGAGAGCGGACAAAAATGAGCGAAGATGAGATACGTGTTAACGTCCTTGCAACCCTGGATCAACTCGAACTGACCGGACATGAAGATAAATTCCCTGCCCAGCTCAGCGGTGGTATGAAAAAGAGAGTGGGGCTTGCCCGTGCCATACAGCTTGAACCTGAAATCGTCCTCTTTGATGAGCCAACCACCGGCCTTGATCCTGTAATGACCAGAGAGATATATCAGCTTTTTGATACTATGCAGAAAAAACTCGGCTATACTGCTGTTATTGTCAGCCACGATATTCCAGGTGTTTTTGCTATTGCTGATCAGATTATACTGCTCAATAAAGGAGAGGTTGATGTCTTTGGTGACATCAACGAAATTGTTCACTCGGAAAAGCCTTATATCCGGGAATTTGCCGAAATGACAATGGGTGATTTATTTGCCCGTCCGGAAAAGGAGAAATGTCACTGATGAAAAACACACGACTTGAATTTATTGTCGGCGCCTTTCTTGTTCTTGGTTTGTTAAGTTTTGGTTGGCTGGCC
>WGCP01000199.1 GCA_015493715.1 Desulfobulbaceae bacterium | reverse complement strand
GCGGCCATCCAGGCCCCGGCCGGTAATTCCGGTCGCCCTACGGGCTCCCTCCATTACCGGCCGGGGCCTGGAACCGTCATATTTTAACCCAAGCTCGGGCTGGTCAAATTTGGGTTAGCACAGGTGGTCATTTTTAGGTTGTCATTACGACTGAGCAGGGAGATGCTAAGGCTCAGTTTATGTTAGGCACAATGTACTCCGAAGGAACAGGAGTGGCACGAAACTACAAGGAAGCAGTCAAATGGTACAGGAAAGCCGCCGAGCAGGGAGATGCTGATGCTCAGGGTGCGTTAGGAGCAATGTACTTCGAGGGTAAAGGAGTAGCACAAAACTACAAGGAAGCCGCCAAATGGCTCAGGAAAGCGGCTGAGCAGGGAGATGCTGATGCTCAATATAACTTGGGATTCTTGTATTATAAAGGCGAAGGAGTATTGCAAGATGAAATCATGGCATATGCATTATGGAGCCTTGCCTCTGTCGAGGGCGGCGCAAGGGCAATACAAAATAGAGACCTCGTAGCCAAACAACTTTCAAGAGAAGAAATCAGGAAAGGTCGCAAGATAGCGGCTGAATTACAAAAAAAGATAGAGCAGAATCAATCTTCTGAAAGAACTTCAGCAACACCGAAAGCCGTTGCCAATGGAACCAACATATTGGGCTCAGGTTCAGCTTTCCTCATAACAAAAAACGGCTATCTAATCACCTGTTACCATGTCGTAAAAGGTGCTTCCAGAATAACCGTTTCTGCCGATGGTAAACAATATCCTGCTCAACTCATTCGGGCCGACAGAAATAATGATGTGGCTTTACTGAAAATAGACGGAACTTTTCGTGCCTTATCTTTTGCGCCGAGGCACTCCGCCAGAATGGGCAGTGAAGTGTTCACGATTGGATATCCGAATCCACTGTTGCAGGGAGTGAATAAAAAACTTACGGAAGGAAACATTAACGCTCTTACCGGCTACCAGGATGATATTCGTCTTTATCAGATTAGTGTTCCCATCCAGCCTGGTAATTCAGGTGGGCCGTTACTTGATAAAAATGGAAATGTTATTGGAATTATTGTCGCAATCCTTAACGCAGAAACGGCTTTCAAGGTATCGGGGAGCCTACCGCAAAATGTGAATTATGCCCTGAAAAGCACTTACGCACAGGCTTTGATCGATACGGTTCCGACAGCAATTGATGGTTTGCTGAAACCACACGGCAGGAAATCATTTGATGATGTGGTGGAACGGGTTAAAAAGAGCGTGGTAATGGTGCTATCTTATGAATGAGACCCACCATTTTTAATTTTTCAATTAAGAACGGCTCAGCTGATCATTTTTGCACACTTGTTAGATGAGACATTATCTACCGTGTCAAAGAACAACCGATGGACAATGAGGGTTTTTTTTAAGTAAAGTCGAAATTCAATCAACGTCATAAGTGTTATATTTTCCTGTGCCGTAATCGTAAACGTCAACACTGCCATCAGGATTTACATCATAATCCTGGAAGGTTCCAGTATCGTAATCATAGCCCGTATAGCTGTTACGTCCAGTTTTATCAATATCATAGAAAGTTCCACTGTCTTCGTTGTAATAGGACGAATTTTCACCAATATGCGTGCCTTCTGTGTAAGTCCCTGATTGGTAATCATATATGGTTGAATTATTGCCATCCCTTTCTACGGCATAATCGTGATATTGCCCAGTGTTGTAATTATATATCGTAACCTCTTTAGCGAATGAGGTGCTGAATATTATCGTTGTTGCGGCAAAAACTGATGTGATCAGTATTTTCATTTTATCTCCCTACCCTCCCTCCCAGAGTGCTGACAAAGTTGACTGTCTCATTTGTTAGCGCGGAACATGATGTTCGTCAATGCGTAAACATACCGGTAGCCCTATGGGTATTTTTACCTATATTGGTTGGGGGGACCGTTGACAGCATAAGGTGTGCGGCAATGATGAACGAAAAAATATGTCGAGCTGAAAAGCAGAAAAAAGCACAAGTGGGTACCTACACGGGTACCTTTAACAAAAAAAAGGAGTTACGGTAAATTCGTAACTCCTTGATTTTACTGGAGCCGGTAAGCAGATTTGAACTGCTGACCCCTTGATTACGAATCAAGTGCTCTACCAACTGAGCTATACCGGCAGGACCAAGAATCCATATAACCAGCATGGCTGGACCAGGTAAGCGGAACGTAGTGAAGACTCCGAATTGGCCAGCCACAAAAAAATAATGAAAATCTCTTGATTCGGCATGGGCAGAACCCTGCTACCGGGATTTTCAGATAAATTTTATGGGCATTTTGAGGTTTATTGATGTAGCAATTTTATGGTAGAGTGTCAAGATAATGCACTACAAATTTTTCCTCTTCTTCCTGGCCCTGGTGACGCTGCTTGCCGGTTGTAAAGACAATACGCCTCGACCTGAAGAAAAAACGACCTCCATAAACAAGCCTGCGGCCCTGTTGCCGGGGTGCAGGCGTTGTCATGCCGAAGTTACCCTCGATCAACACCACAACCTGGACTGCGTCTCCTGCCACAGGGGAGACAATACAGCCACGGAGCAACAAAAGGCCCACACGGGTCTTGTTGCGGAACCGGCAAGTCCGGCCAACATGGCAAAAAGCTGCGGAAAATGCCATCCCAAACGAATACAGGGCTGTGCAGGCAGCCTGCATCTAAGCCTGAAAAAAGCAGTCAACCTCACCCGTCACCACTTCGGAGCGACCGACACCATTGACTCCCTGACGGCCATCCCCCTGCAGGAAAAAAAACCGGCCCTTGCTCTGGTCGACGATATGCTCAGACGTCGTTGTCTGCGCTGTCATCTGTATAACCGAGGCGACGACTATCCCTATATCAAAAGAGGAACGGGGTGCGCCGCCTGCCATCTGCAGTTTTCCGGAGGCAGGTTGCAAAGTCACCGTTTCCTGAAATCTCCCGGCGACTGGCAGTGCATAAGCTGCCATTATGCCAACCATGTCGGCGCTGATTATTATGGCCAGTTTGAGCACGATTTCAACTGGGAATACCGAACGCCCTACACGAGCAGTGAGCCCTATCTTCGACCCTATGGCGTGGAACTGCATGACTTGTCCCCGGACATTCACCAGCAAAAAGGCATGATCTGTATCGACTGTCACAATGGGAAAAATCTTCAGGCGGGCCAACAACAATCCGAACAAAAAATAAGCTGCCTCAGCTGCCACGGTGAACCTGGATCATGGAATCGGCCACCGGACATAGAGGGTCTCACAGTGGATAAGGGCAAACCGGTTTTTATCGACCATTCCGGCCATACGCACGTCGTTCCCATGTTGCGTAATCCCGCCCATAAGAAGTACTCCGGCCGGGTGAGCTGCCAGGTCTGCCACGCGCAGTGGAGTTTTGACGATTACGGTACCTATCTGATGCGCAACGAAACAGATGACTTTGACATGATGGAACGATTGACAGTCCAGTCAAGCTCCTGGGTGGAACAGCTCCTGGATCACAACCTCAATTCGGATGAAGATGAACGTGATCCCACCATGCCCGACGGCATCACCGGAAAAATCCGACCGGGCATCTGGTATAAGGGATTCGGTCGCCGCCGCTGGCGGCCAATCATTGTTCGTCGTGACGACGATGGTATCCTCAAGGTATTTCGTCCCATCCTCGACCTCCATCTCTCCGCCGTCGACAGTGATGGCCAGGTGCTCTTTGACGACCTGACCGGCAACGACGATGGTTTACGTCCCTACACACCGCATACGACCGGTCCTGCCGGTCTCTTTTATCTCGACCGTTTCAAACACCTACTTGAGAACCAGAAAAAAAAGTAGCCATGAAAAACCGCTTCCATGCCCTGCCCTTTGTGCTGGCGCTCCTGTTTCTTGTCAGCAGTTGTGGCCCTCCATATATAACGCCCCGTCCGCATGAACGGAAACGACCGGGTAAGGCTACCCAACGGCCCTATGTCATCCATGGAAAAACATATTATCCAATCCCCAACGCCGAGGGATACAGAGAAATCGGTATCGCTTCATGGTATGGCAAACAGTTTCATGGCCGCAAGACATCAAATGGTGAGATCTATGATATGTACGGTGGGACGGCCGCCCATAAAACACTGCCCATGGGCACCATGCTGCTGGTAAAAAACCTGAAAAACGGGCGAACGACCGTGGTTAGGATCAATGATCGCGGCCCCTTTGTCAAAAGCCGGATTATTGATTTGAGTTATTCGGCGGCAAAATCCATCGATATGATCGGCAAAGGTACGGCCAAAGTGATGATAACCGCCCTTGGTGAGGCCGTACATACTCCAACAAAAGCGGTAACGGCGGGAAAACCCGTTACGCATTCACCGAAGCTGAAACATAAGGATTTTGATGCCGGCCATTTTTATATTCAGGTCGGATCGTTTGAACAGAGAAAAGAGGCGCGGGCACTGGCAAGAAAATTTGCCTCCCAAGGCAAGGATGTGATCATTCAGCAGTTTCCGGCTGCCGGAACCTACCTTTTTCGGGTCATGGTCTTTGCCGGGACCTCATTGAAAAAAGCACACGGCTACGAACATTTTCTGGAAAAAAACGGATTCCCCAACGCCCTGATCATTGCCAGGTAATCCTTTTTTGCGGGTATGTTTTACGGCGTCCTTATTCACCCTGAAAATTAAGCATCACCGTTTATCGTGTTTTCAAAGGCGCGGACTCGACTGACCAGGGACTTGATCAGGGAATGATCCTTGATGCCGGGCTGTATTTCAAGGCCGGAATTGACATCCACCGCATAGGGACAGACCGCATTGAGGGCCGCCAAAATATTGTCGGGTTTCAATCCTCCGGCCAGCAGCAACGGCCGGTTTAGCTTAAGCTTGCCGATCAGGCCCCAGTCAAAGGTCTCTCCTGTCCCACCGACCATCTGTTGGTGATAGGTGTCAAGAAGGTACCCGCGGACATACTCATCATAGGGCCGGATATCTTCAGGGGCCAGTTCCGAAGTTACCTGAAAGGCCTTGATTACCTGACAGGGTGCACCAAAACGGGCAAGCCGCTCACAATACTTTGGCGTTTCTCGACCATGGAGCTGGGCATAGGCAAGACGACAGTAATCTATTATCTCCTCAACCTCACGCCTTTTTTTGTCAACAAACACGCCGACGGTATCAATAAAAGGCGGCAATTGTTCAATGATTGCCCTGGCCCTGTCGGGATCAATATTACGGCCACTCTTCCGGTGAAAGATAAAACCAAGCGCATCAACGCCTGCTGCAACCGCCGCCTCAGCATCTGCGATTCTGGTCACACCGCACATTTTAATTCGTATACGGTTCATCGCGGTCATCGTAGTTTTTTTACTCAACATGATCACTCAGCACGGGCTAAATAAGGTAACTCAGCGAATCACAACATTTACAACTGATTATGTGAACAGTTACTCAACATGAACAAAATCGTGCAGTAATGTGGAATGCTCACCGCTGCGCATCAGGCTTTCTCCAATAAGCGCGGCCGTCACCTCTCGGTGTAGTAGAGCACGGATATCCTCCACCGTAGAGATTCCCGACTCACTGACAAGGGGAATTTCTTCCGGTATTTCCCGCTGCAGACGGAAGGTCGTGTTCAGATCCACCGTAAAATCTTTCAGGTTACGATTGTTAATGCCGATAAGTCGGCTGCCTGCCGCCAGCGCAGTTTCCACTTCTTTTTCATCATGAACTTCGACCAGTACGTCCATGCCCAACTCTTCGGCCTGCTGCCTGAAGTCACGCAGCCGGGAAGTGTCCAAAATGGCGGCAATCAATAAAATTGCATCGGCGCCATAAACATGCGCTTCCTCAATCTGGAGAGGATCAATAATAAAATCCTTGCGCAGAACAGGCAAGGCAACGGTTTTGCGAACCTGGACCAGATAATCGAGCCGGCCCTGAAAAAAATC
>WGCP01000198.1 GCA_015493715.1 Desulfobulbaceae bacterium | reverse complement strand
TGGTCGGCGTACGCGCAGCCACCCGCACAAAGGCCTGTTCGATCCGTTGCAGGGCGGCAGCGGTCACGGAAGCCGGAGTACCGTCCGGAAATTCCACGGTTGACGAAATCACATAACCGTCAATCTTGGGAAAAACCTGAAACTTCACCAATCCGCTTTTCACCAGACCAATGGTCAGAATCAAAACAGTTATGGCAACGGCAAGCGAAACATAGCGCCAGTTCAGGGCTCTGGCCAGAAAAGGCAGGTACCGGGTCTCAACAAACCGTTCAAGCCCCTGTTGCATAAAACGTTGAAAATCGACCAGCCACCGACCGATCCTCAGCCTGGGCCTTCGGGGATGATTCAGATCCGGCAGATGACTGAGATGGGCGGGCAGAAGGAAAAAACACTCCAGCAAAGAAATCAGCAGGCAGGAAATGACCACGGTCGGCAGGATGGCGATAAACTTCCCCAGCACTCCGCCGATATGCGCCAGCGGCAAAAAAGCGACAACGGTAGTGATAACCGCTGCCAGCACCGGTAGCCCCACTTCGGCGGCGCCATCTACGGCCGCCTGCAGGGGAGGCTCACCCCGCTGCCTGTGCACATATATGGATTCCCCCACGACAATGGCATCATCGACGACAATACCCAGTACCATAATAAACCCGAACAGGGAGACCATGTTGATGGTTTCCCCCATGGCCCAGAGAATAAACAGACCGCCGGAAAGCGAAATCGGGATTCCAAGGCCTCCCCAAAAGGAGAGCCGCAGGTCCAGAAAAATCCAAAGGAGGAAGAAAACCAACACCATGCCGAGGATACCGTTGCGGCTGAGCAATCGTATCCTGGATTTGAGCGCCTTGGTATGATCATAAAAATCGGTCAGGGAAATGGTCGGGGGCAGTTGCTTTTGCTTCTGCGAGATATAGCTGTTGACCTGGGAGGAAATTTTGAGCGCATCCTCATCACTGGTCTTAAACACCATGACAAACACCGCCGGCACCCCGTCAATGCGGGCGGTAATCGGATCCTCAACAAAGTCATCTTTTATATCGGCAATGCGGTCAAGGGTGACCAGGCCGCCCTCGGCATCGGCCAGAACCACGATATGGGCCAGTTCTTCACCGGTATACTTCCGACCGACGGTGCGCACCCGGATCTCCTCACCGGCGGTGCGGATGGTGCCGCCATGGAGATTGAGGCTGGAGTTGCGAACAGCGCGGGCCACCTGGGCAAAACTGAGGCCATACTGTCGCAGCCGTTCCTCGGAAACCTCGATGGATATCTCATAGTCACGGCTGCCGAAAACCTCGACCTGGGAGATCCCGTCCAGTCGCTTGATCTCGTCCTTGATCCGGTTGGCCTCCACCTTGAGCTGCTTTTCCCGCAAATCCCCGCTCAAGGCGATCATTTCAACGGCGTTGCGAAACAAGACCTCGGTGATGACCGGCCGTTCCGCATCCACGGGAAAGGTGGAGATGGCATCGACCTTGGCCTTAATCTGGTCAAGCACCTCGCTTACGTCGTGCCCTTCCTGGACCTCAATAGTGGCCGAGGCCATGTTTTCCGATGATTTGGTGGTATACTGCTTTATCCCTTCAACGGTTTCCAGGGCGTCCTCTATCTTCAGACTGATCCCCTCCTCCACCTCTTCCGGATCAGCGCCGGGATAGGCCACCTGCACGGTAATCAGGTCAAGGGAAAACAGGGGAAAACTCTCCCGCCGCATATTGGTCAGGGCCAGGCCACCGGCCATAAAGATCATCAGCAAGACGATATTGGCGAATACGGTGTTGCCGGCAAAGGCCGCAAGTATTCTCTTCATTGGCTCTTCCCGCCAACCACCCGCACCAGCGCGTTGTCCAGAGGTTCTTCAAGACGGGTGGTGATGACCGCCTCTCCCGGATTCAATCCCTTATCGATGACGGCAAGATCGTTTTCCTCCCGGACAACCTCCACCTTGCGGCTATGGAGCCGACCATCCGTCACCACATAGACCATACCGGTAAAACTTACCGCCTCTCTGGGCACGACATATACATTATGAAGGACACGGCCCGGAATGGTCACCCGGCTGAACATGCCGTCAACCAGCGGCACCGGAGTGTTTTTCTCCTGTTTCAGGGTAACGGCGACCTCGATCATCCTGGTTTTGGGATCAAAGGAAACTATCCTGTCCACGGTTGCCGATGCCCGGACCGTATCATCTTCACTCCAGATCACCGTGCAAGTCACCGGTTCGGGCCGGGCAAACCAGTGCTGCCCGTCAGCCTGCTCCCTGTCTCGCAGCCTGAGCCATCGGGCCGCGTCCCGGCTGTCCAGCGGTACATTGACCTCCAGAACTGAATCGTCGACAAGGGTGATCATCTTCTTCCCCGGGGTGACATATTCATCCGCTTCCACGCCAATCCAATCTACCCGACCGGTAAAAGGGGCGTGCAACAGGCAGCGGCCTAGTTGTATCTCGGCCCGATTCCTGGTCTTTCGGACTTGAATAATCTGATTGCGGATTGCGTTGACCGCGGCCTCGGCCTTTTCAACCGCACTGATACTGCCGACCCGTTTCTTTCGACGCAGGGTGTCAACCCTCTGCAACTCGGCCCGGGCCAGGGCAAGGTCCCGGGAGAGGACCGCCAGCCGGGATTTGGCCGTATCCAGTTCCAGTTGATAATCCTTGCCGTCAATTGCAAAGAGAACATCGCCCCTGTTTACGACCGACCCGGCAAGAAGATGGGCCTCTTTACGCAGTACACGGCCACTGACCTCGGCCGACAACGTTACCCGTGTCCGGGCCTTGACATCGCCATATCCATGGATGGTCACCGGGAAGTCCCGGGGGTGAACAATCATCACCTCGACCTGGAGGGCGGGCTGGGTCACCGGTCTTTCCGGCGGTGATTTCTTCATTTTTTTCAAAACGATAAAGCCGCCGATCCCCAGCGCCAGGATAAGTAGACAGAGGACGAGGCGGACGATCACCGACGGTTTTTTTCTGGTTTGAGTTTCCGGCATCATCTCGCTGGTTCCCTCTTCTTGACGGCCGAGCACCGGCCGAGAACCCGTTCAACCTGCTGCAGCACCTGCACCCATTTTTCGGCCGTCTCAGCTCCGACTTCCTGCACCAGCTCAACAAAACTTGCCAGCACCTGTTCCTCGATACGGGCAAAATGGATGGAAGCCTCATCGCTCATCCGCAAAACCACCTTGCGCCGGTCCTCGGAGGAACGCTCCCGCACCAGCAGGCCCCGCTCAACCAGTCGTTCAACCATGACGGAAACCGACGGCGGAGAGACACCCAGTTGACCGGCCAGCTCACTACCGGTGATCTCACCGGCCGCCTGTACGGCCATTAAAAGATTAAACTGGGCCATGGA
>WGCP01000197.1 GCA_015493715.1 Desulfobulbaceae bacterium | reverse complement strand
GCAGGTTACCCACTGCAACCAGGGAGACAAGGACATACACCGCAATGGTGATGCAGATGGACCAGAGTATGCCCCGATGCAGATTGCGTTGCGGATCCACCATCTCGTTGGCGGCATTGGGGATCAGCTCAAACCCCTCGTAGGCGACAAAGATCAGGGCTGCTCCCATGACAACTCCGCCATATCCCTGATTAAAGACCGGCAGCAGATGGTCCGGCTTGGCGTAGAAAAGACCAATTCCTCCAAAAAGGAAAAGAATCAGCATCTTGACTGTTACGATAATCAATTCACTGGTGCCACTGGCCTTGACCCCATAGAGATTGATTCCTAAAAAGATCAACAGAATCAGAGATTCGAGCAGGTGATGCATGCCCGAAACCTGCCCTGCCCCGCCAAGCATGGCGGTGCCGTAGACGCCGAAGGTGAAGGAATAAAGCGCCATAGTGCCGATATAACCGACCAGGAGCAGCCAGCCACCCATCCCGGAAATATTCGGGTGCTTGAAGGCATGCTCCAGATAGGTAAAGGAACCACCGTCGGACCGGAAGGCAATGCCGAGCCGGGCGTAGGAGATACCGGTCAGCAGGGCCACGATACCGCCAAGGGCAAAGGCAATGGGCGCAGCATGACCGGCCTGAGCAATGGCAAGGCCGAGGACGGAAAAAATACCGCCGCCTACCATGCCGCCGACCCCCATGGCAATAACTTCTTTTAAGGTGAGCAACTCCTCCGAAGAGGTCGATTTGTCCTGCCTGGAATCCGCCATATCCTTATCCTTATTGGTTAGCCGGCTCTTCAACCTGACTGATAACCTCTTCCACCTCTTCGCCGCTGATAACTTCTTTTTCCTCAAGACGAGTGGCCAAGGCTTCCAGAAACTTTCTCTTTTCCGTAAGAATTGTGGTGGCCCGTTGATGCTGTTCTTCAACGAGTTCACGGGCCTCCTCGTCAATCATCTGCGCTGTGGCCTCGCTGAAATTACGTTCCTCCTGTCCCTGGATGCCCAGATATTGCAGCTCCTGATGTTTGCCGTAGGTCAGCGGGCCGAGCTTCTTGCTCATACCCAGACGGGTAATCATGGAGCGGGCAATCTCCGAGGCCCGTTCAAGATCATTGGAGGCACCACTTGAAATATCTCCAAAAACAATCTCTTCCGCTACCCGGCCGCCGAGAAGAATAGCAATCTGATCTTTCAGCTCCGCCTCTGTGGAGAGAAATTTTTCCTCCACAGGGAGCTGCATGGTATAGCCAAGAGCGGCAACACCGCGGGGAATAATCGAAACCTTGTGCACCGGTTCACCGGTGGGAACGGTCACCGCAACCAGAGTATGTCCGGATTCATGGAAGGCAACCCGATGCTTTTCATCCGAATTGAGCGCCCGATGTTTTTTCTCCGGTCCGGCAATAATCCGATCGATGGCGGCCTCAAAATCGGCCATGGCAACCGCATCCGCCTTGCGGCGCAGGGCCTGGATGGCCGCCTCATTACAGATATTTTCCAAATCGGCACCGGTAAATCCAGGCGTCCGCTGGGCCACAACCTTCAAATCCACATCATCGCCCATTGTCAGTCTCTTGGAGTGCAGTTTAAGGATGGCCTCTCTGTCCTTGAGATCAGGTTTATCCACCAGGACCTGCCGATCAAAACGACCGGCCCGCATCAGCGCCTTGTCCAGTATTTCCGGACGGTTGGTTGCCGCCATGACCACCACGCCGGTAGAAGGATCAAAGCCGTCCATTTCCGTCAGAATCTGATTCAGGGTCTGTTCCCGCTCATCATGGCCGCCCATGGCCGGGCCGATACCGCGTGAACGTCCAATGGCATCCAATTCATCAATAAAAATAATGCAGGGCGCCTTCGTACGGGCCTGCTCAAAGAGTTCCCGCACCCGGGCCGCACCGACGCCGACAAACATCTCGATAAATTCGGAACCGCTGATGGAAAAGAAGGGCACTTCCGCCTCACCGGCCACGGCACGGGCCAAAAGCGTCTTGCCGGTACCGGGAGGGCCGACCATGAGTACACCTTTGGGCATGCGGCCGCCCAATTTCTGGATCTGGGTCGGATCTTTCAGGAAATCGACACTTTCCTTTAGTTCCTGTTTGGCCTCCTCAAGACCCGCAACATCGTCAAAGGTGACCTTGGGAAGATCTGCGGGATGAATGTGGATTTTATTGCCGATATTAAGTACATCCCTGCCCATGGAGCCCATGCGCTTGGCCATCCATCCCCAGAACAGGAAAAGCAGACCAAAGGGCAGGACCCAGTTGAGTAAGAATTTTCCCAGCCAGTTTGAATTCTGGCGAACAGTATACTTAACCCCGTTCTTTTCGAGATTCATGGCCAGGTCATTATTCCACATCAGCGGTACGGTAATAAACCTGCGCGGTTGATTGGTTTTTTCATCTTTGAGGGTCAGGGTGCCGGAAATAACCCGATCCGTGACCACTGCCTGGGCCACCTCATGCTTTTTGACATAGGTAAGGAACTGACTGTAGGGTATTTCTTCCTGCCGGGCCTGCTTATATCCCTGATAAAACTGGAAAGAAATCAGGATAAAGAAAACATACAGCCAAAAGGTAAAGTTTGGGCTTTGCCAGAATTTCTGATTGGTTGTCTTATTGATTTCAATGTCCGGTTTTTTGCCGTTACCGAATGTAAAATTGGACTTTTTCATAGATCATCCCCGGCCTGGTGGTGCTGGTTATCTTTATAAATTCTTTTCCCAATGTTATGGGATAGAATAATCAGGAAAAATAAAACTGCAAGTCCGCAAAAGCACCGGGCAAAGACAACTTCCATTATTGATAACCTCATAAAAAGTTGCGATTTTCTTAAAGATGGCTAAGTAAAAACACAGATATACAAGGAGTGGTGTTCCGGGGCGGGTCTCAACTATACAGGGAGTATGTTGTGAATCGCCCCGGAACACACGACGCAGTAGATCGAAGTTTTTACGACGCCATCATTATTGGATGAGAGTATGGCACATCAACTGATTGAAATTATTTTACCCGAAGGCAGGGCCGAGGATATCGGTGAGCTCCTCCGTGATATCAGCATTCTTGCTTCCTGGCAGGGCCACCTGGAAAATAATCAGGCCCGCATTCATCTGCTGGTGGAGACAGGCAGGGTCGAGGCCGTTCTCAATGCCCTGGACACATATCTACAGCCCCTGCCCGATGCCCGGGCCGTTCTGCTGCCGGTGGAGGCGGTCATCCCGCTACCGGAAAATGAACAGCCCAATGGAGAGGAGCAAAAAGAAGGAGAAGTGGAAGAAGAAAAAAAACCGGCCCGCATCAGCAGACAGGAATTATACAACGATGTTGCCCCTGGAGTGTCATTATCCACCAATTATGTTGCCATGGTTATCCTGTCGGCAATTATTGCGGCTATCGGTCTGATTCGGAATGATATGGCCATCATTATCGGCGCCATGGTGCTGGCCCCGCTTCTGCTGCCGAACGTCGCCTTTGCCCTGGCCAATACTCTGGGAGATACCGATCTTGGCTGGGATGCCGTTACAACAACTCTGCTTGGCCTGACCCTGGCAATTCTCATCGGTACGGTTATCGGCCTGGCGGTCCATGTGGACCCCGCTAACGCCTCCATTGAAGCCAGGACCCATCTCGGCTGGTCGGACCTTCTGCTGGCCCTTGCCTCCGGAAGCGCCGGAGTCCTGGCCCTGACCGGCGGCGGCAAACTCTCTCTGGTCGGCGTCATGGTTGCCGTGGCTCTGATGCCGCCGCTGGTGACCGGTGGCCTGCTCCTTGGCAGTGGCCTGTATCACCTGGAAGCCCGCGCCCTGAATCTTGCCCTGGCCAATATTATCTGTATCAATCTGGCAGGGGTTGTCACCTTCCATCTGCAGGGCATCAGTCCCTCCACCTGGTGGGAGAAGGACAAGGCCAGGCGCGCAAGCCGGCAGGCAACAATCGTCCTGGCTGCCCTGCTCCTTCTGCTGGCCGGTATCCTTTTGCTGCATACAGGACTTTTATGATACCAATGGTCTGCCTGTTACTATGGCAGCAAGTAAAAAAGAAGGGGGGTTTTCTCTTTGCCGTTCGTTTAACAGGGCAGAAGGAGGTTTTTATGAAATGTGATAAAGCAGTTTGTTATCTCAATGCATATGCGGACGGTGAGTTGACCGGAAGGCTGCAATGCCTTGTAAAGGATCACCTTGCCGCCTGCGAGAAATGCAGGGTGCGGCTGGAAGAAATCCGTTCTCTGGAGGGGGTACTGAAGAACTCCCTCCAGGTTCCTCCCGTACCGAAGGGGCTTGCCGCTCGGACTATGGCTAAAGCTCGCAAAAGTCGGTCGAGGCTTGCCTCTGAAAACAATTCCCTGTTTCCGGTCTGCTGGAATCCCTTAGTGTGGATAGCCGAACTTTCAGCCTCCATGAGACTTACCGTATGCGCCACAGTGCTCTCGGCGCTTGTTGCAGGACTCTTTCTTAATGGTGGGCTCCAAAGCAAACCGGACATGAGCATCGAACCCGGAGATACTCTCTATGGCCTGGAATGGTTTGATCCTGCCCCGCCGGGTTCCATCAGCTCGATCTATATCGCCATGGCCGAGCAATCGTATGAATGAGGACACAACCAGACAATGCGAAAAAATCTTATAGTCCTTGCCGTCATCTTTTCGGTTGTATTGAACATTGGTTTCATTGGAACATATTACCTCCAAAAAGCCGGGCTGCACCCGTTGAAGATGGTTCATGCCAACCACAAACGGTTTCTCTATGAAAAATTGAACCTGAGCCCGGAACAGCTCGCTGCATTTAAGCCGGGTCGAGATCGTTTCCATACCTATCTTAACCTGCAGAGCAGGAAAATACAGGCCGGACGCATCGAACTCATTAGTTTACTGTCTGAAAATCCTGTGGATCGTAAGACGATTGACGACAAGCAAAAAGAAATTCAGGCCCTGCAACACCAGATGCAGGCCAGGGTGATCGACCATCTTTTTGAAGAGAGCCGTATCCTGACGCCCGAACAACGAAAAAAATTCTTTACACTTATCAAGGGACGAATCGAGAAGAATAGAGGTTTTTGCCCCGGCTGGATGCAGAGGGGCGGGCAAAAGCCCGCCCATGGTGAAAGCCGGTGAAGACGGGATCCTTTTTTTTCAACCCTTCCTGCATGATCCCCGGCCCGGCAATCATCCTTGTCCTGCTTACAGCTTTCCAGCTTACAGGTTGTGTCAGCGCCGATCTGGACCGCTTAGCCGCCGATGTTCCGAGTGCCCCCTCTGCGACCTATATGCCGCGATCCCCTCAGCCCAAGCCCATGGGCATCGACAATAAACAATTACTCTCCCTTGAAGGACGTTCTCTCAGCCTGGCCCAGTGCATCAAAATTGCCCTGGAACAGAACCCGCAGACACGCGAAACGTGGCATCGGGCCCGGTCGGCTGCGGCCGGGATTGGGCAGGCCCGGTCGTTATATATGCCGTCAGTCGATGTGACGGCTGCGGCCACTCGCGGTGACCCGGTTATTCTTGACAACCGGCAGGAGACTGGAACCGTGGATACCTTTGCGGCCGGGTTTGGTGTCCGTTATCTCCTGTTTGACGGGGGAGCCCGATCGGCCGGGTTAACAGGAGCTGAGTCGGACTTGCTTGCCGCAAACTTTCAGCATAACGCGACTCTTCAGGACGTGGCCCTGAAAGTAGAAGAAGCCTATTATCAGCTTCTGGCGGCCCGGGAGCTCAAGCGGGTGGCGGAACAGACGATCCGGCAGACACAGTACCATGTGGATGTTGCCCGAGCACGGTATCAGAACGGCCTTGTTGCACGATCCGATGTGCTCAAGGCGGAAACGGAGAAAGCCGATGCCGATCTTCTCATGGTGCGAGCCCGTAGCCGGGTACGGGTTGTCCAGGGTCAGCTGGCCAACGCCATGGGGTTTGTACCTACTGAAAATTTTGCAGTGATGGGATTACCTGAAAATCCGCACCAGCGGGAGATGAAGGACATCAAGCACCTCATGGAGGACGCCTCTTCCCGTAGACCTGAGCTCCGTGCCGCCCTGGCCAGGGTCGGAACGGCACGATCAAACGTCGCTGCCGGCAAGGCACGCTACTGGCCCAGGGTAACGCTCAATACTGATTATGGTTTGCGTGATCGAACCTTCGTCCCGGAGCGTGATGAGTGGTCTCTTGGAATCGGTATCACCTGGTCGCTCTTTGACGGGCTTAACCGTGAGTACACGATTCGCCGGGCCCAATCCGACCTGGACAGGTCAGTGGCGGAGTATGAAAAACTTTTACGCGGGGTTGAACTTGAGGTCTGGACTGCCTACTCGCACCTGATCGAGGCGGACCAGGCGATTGAGGCGGCCGGAGTGCTGGTCGCCAGTGCCGAAGAAAACGCAAGGGTAACGGAAGGTCAATACAAAAACGGAACCACCTCGATCATCGAAGTAACCGATGCTCAGACTTCCCGCACCACGGCAAATGTTCGCCTGGTAGAGGCCCGGCTCGACTGGTACACGGCCCTGGCCGAATTGGAACGGGCCATCGGCCGCATCCTGGCCCGAAAGAGTAACTGATCACGGAAAAGGTAACCTGTCGCCTGCCCGAAAGAAGGCTGGAGACAACAACGGAGAAAACAGCCATTGAAGAAACGTAAAGCCGGCAGATTCATCATAGTTGCCTTGTTGCTTTTTGCCGTCGCCGCAGCGGTCTGGTGGGCTTTGGACAAAAATACAGGGACAAAAAATGATTCCGCACCGGAAACCGCCATGGTGACCCGCCGCGACCTGTCATCCACGGTTTTGGCCACCGGTGCCGTCAAACCTCAGGTTGGAGCAGAGGTCAGGGTCGGCGCCAGGATATCAGGTAAAGTGGAACATCTTTACGCCAACATTGGTGATCAGGTGAAGAAAGGCCAGGTCATAGCCGAATTGGAGAAGGCCGATCTGGAGGCGGCGGTAGCCAGAGCCCGGGCGGAGGTAAAGGTGGCTGAGGCACGGATCGCCGATGCGAAAGCCAGAAAAAAATTGGCCGGTCTTGACTATCAACGCCAGCAAAACCTGAATAGAGATGATTTCACCAGCCGGCAAGCGGTAGATAAAGCCTTGAAGGAGAAAGAAAGCGCCGCAGCCGGGCTCAATCTGGCGACCAAAGAGCTTGATGCCGCCCGGGCCGCCCTGCAGGAAAGCCGGGTCAAGCTTTCCTATGCCACTATTACCGCGCCAATATCCGGTGTCATTGCTTCGGTTGCCACCCAGCAGGGGGAGACGGTGGCGGCCGGACTTAACGCCCCAACCTTCGTTACCATCATTGACCTGAATCGTATTCAGGTGGATGCTTTTGTGGATGAGACCGATATCGGAAAGGTCAAGATCGGCCAGAAAGCGATTTTTATGGTTGATACCTATCCGAATAAAGAGTTTTCGGGAAAAGTTGGAGCCATATATCCAAAGGCGATCATTCAGGACAACGTGGTCAATTACGATGTGGTTATTGATATAAGCAGTTCTTTTAAGGATCTGTTGCGACCGGATATGACGGCAAGCGTGACTATTTATCAGGCTGTGCGTAAGGGCGTGTTGATGCTGCCCCGAAAGGCCATTGTCCGGGAAAACGGCCG
>WGCP01000196.1 GCA_015493715.1 Desulfobulbaceae bacterium | reverse complement strand
GGTTTTTCAGAGTAGTACGTACACCGCCCCGGTTGTTGCTCTGGATGAAAGCAAGCATTTCCTGTTCAGACTCGGCAAGTGATGTGACATCGTTGCCGAACAATCCTGCCCGGGAATCCTGCAGACGCTTGGCAATATCATCTTCGGTGTAATTAATACCGCGCAGCATTCGTAAATTCGGGTAGGCACGATCAATAAGTTCATGAAAGCCTGAAACAATACGGGACTGGGCATCCGTGGAACCAATTTCAACATCGCTTCCGGCCACAAGAAGTTTGGTGTTCCCCAGCAGATTCCGTACCCGCAGTTGTAATGCACTGTAGCGCTCCCGATTTTGGTATCCCTTGTCGGCCAGGATACGTTTGATTGCCTCCTGCTGGGTAATGGAGATGTTCTGGCGAATGTATTTTTCTGTTCGTTTATACATCAGGAGACCTCGGACAAGCTGTTCATCCTGGGGCATCAGAACCAGCAGTTCGTCACGGCCCATGCTCTGCATCCGCAAAAGGGGGTCATTGCCTGCGTTTTCATGAAAGGGGCTAATGACATGTATGGCCAGTTCATATTCCCGACCGTATAAACGATCATCAAGCTTTTTTGAATATGGATAGTCCTGGCCGTTTTTGCCTGCAGCGTCGTAGCGGATTTTTCGTTGTTTGATACAGTGATCAAAGACAATCTTTTCCAGCTCCGCCGCCACGTCAGCTGCTTCAACTTCTGTATTTTTTATCTCCTGTTCAACGTCTTTTTCTTCGTCGGTGAGGTATTCGTAAAGTTCACCGTTACGCTGTATGTAGGTCTGCTGCTCCAGCAGGTTGAGGGCTTCTTCTACCCGGTTGCGCAGTTTTGGAAGATTCTGATTAAAGCTACCCAGCATCAGGACGCATAAATTCCTGAGTGTCGCCTTGAATTTCTTCACATACTTGACCAGAAACAGCGCCTTCAACAGCCTGACGGCAAAGGGGTTGTCGAGGTGGTTCTCCGCCTGGATGATGGCCCTCTGGATATTTGATTTCAGTGCGGTTCGGATGCCCTCGAACATCAGGTCAAAAGTGGCAAGCCCGCCAATATCATGATTGCCGATCTGAATGGCTACCTGCTGGAATACGCCCAGCATGGAGCGTTCTCCCACCGAGCTGTGTTTTCCTTCAAAGGCATTATGCTGTGAAAGGTTGGTAATTGCCGACTGGAAAAGAGCAAACTGGTACGGGATAAAGGGATAGCTGTGGATAAAATGATCCCGATCCTGAAAATTTCGGTAGCTCTGGGAACCATCGGCAAAATCAAACAAGGTTTTAAAGTTGTTTTCCTGCTCATGATAGATACGGTCAAGCAGCCGACCCCCCTCCTCGTTCTTCTGAAGAAGACGTTTCTGAATGACCTCGGCAACGTCGGCACTGGTCAGCTTCATACGGTTGGCAAACCGGGCCTGAATTTTGGAAAAATCGTTGCCCTGCTGTTTGCCCATCTCGCCGACAACCGTCCCCATGTCTTCCTGGGCAGTCACAACAATCCAGGCACGGCCCCGGCACTTGGTGGCCAGGCTTTCGGCAATGGTCTGCAGGTTGGTCATGAGCTTGATGTTTTCCGCAATGTACTGGCCAACCTCGTCAACAAAAAAGTTCAGGCGAAAATCGAGAGACTGCTTTTCAATAAAGGCATGAACCTGCTCCGCAAAGTCCTCGATGGAGACACTGTACTGGCTGCGGTACTTATCGAGAATGTCCGGGGCGTCGGATTTGTTGCCGCCGGTCACCTGGGCGTAAGCCCTGGCAATGTTGTTTGATTCCAGCAAGGCCTGTTCGCGTCCCTTTTGCCAGGTTCGTTCAGCCAGGGTTTCATAGGCGGTTTTGAACTGTTCATAGAAACCACGGCTGTCGAGATCCCTTTCGAACTGGGCGATGTGCCCCTGCTTGCCGTAGTAGCCGCACATCTCGTCAAAAACCTTGACAAAGACAGCAAGCAGTGCGTCAATCTGGGTTTTGCTGATGACATCGGCTTTCTGATCAATATTAAAAAGGATACTTTTTGACGGTATTCCGACAGCGCGTTTGAGATCAGCGCGAAGAATCTCGTTATCCCCACATTTCGGCAAAAACAGATCAAGAGCGGCTGCGCCATCGATCTGTCGGTTTTCCAAAACCAGGGCCAGCATTTTCAACAGATGTGACTTACCTGATCCGAAAAAACCGGAAACCCACACACCATTGGCCACTTCATAGTTGTTATAGGCAGCCAGAAACGATTCCAGGCGCTTTTCAACCTCGTTGGTGAGGACGTACTCTTCTATTTCAAGGTGAAGGCTTGCCTCGTCATCGGCTTTTATGACCCCTTCTATCGGTCGATCAACCGGCTTGTTAAAAATCGTTTTAAGAGTCATCAGTTTTCCCTTTTTATGCCTCGCAGTGAAAGATATTGAATGCCCGATAGTACTTATCGTCATGAAGTCTGCCGAAGAGATCGAGCGATGCCCCGCTTGCAAGTGAATGGGTATAAGCACCCGGAAAAAACATAACGGTCGGTTTCTCCTTTGCGGTACTCTGCAAATTATTCAGTACGTTATGAGAGCGGATATAAGGAAATACCTCACCAACTCCGGAAAGAAACAGTACCTCAAAATCACTGCCGGCCAGTTTACCGGCAATGGCCGGGACAAGATGAGCTTCCGGATCAAGCACTCCCTGCAGGAGTTCTTTGAGCTCTTCCTTGGAAACGTTCTCTTCCACTTCAAGGATTTGTTCCCAAATACCCCGCTCTTGCAGAAGTTTTACGGCAAGATCGTACAGATTTATATCTAATACCTGAACTCCAGCTCGTTCCAGAAGACGATTGATTAACTGGCTACGTATCCGGTCCATTTCAACGGATTCTTCAGGGTTAAATGGACAGATGAAAAAGGGCACCTCATTTCCAAGCCCTTGTTTTTTTAGAAAACGCTGTCCGGAAATGACGAAAAACAGATGGTTAAACCTGTCCTGCAATCCCATTTTGGCGATGTCTTTTTTCACGATGACACCCCTTTACCTTCCATTTCAACTGCAGGAAAAATCAACAAATCAGTACCGTTATTCTTCCGTATCATCTCCAGAAGCTCAGGGCTGAGCAGAGCAGGATTAATCGTGTTGTTTGCGGTCAAAAAATCTGCTTCACGGAGCATCTTGAACAGTACCTGACGCAATTTTTTTCTGGTAGTTGGTCGGATTTTTTCAATTTCTTCATACCATTCCGATTTTCTGTTGAAGAAGGCATCAAAATCTTCATAGGTTAGATCGGTATTCATGGTGATGGAGTGTTCCCGGAGAACTTCAATGGCGAAATCCGAGATAAATATGTACCGGCGACAGATCGCAAGCCATAAGAGATGGATTTGCTCCTGGTGGGTCGCCTCGGCAAAAAAATGAAGCTCATCGGGGCTGAGGGTTTTCAGCCGTGATATGATCTCACGACAGACACGCTTTAAGGTATTTACCGTTCTGGATTGCAAAATATTTTCAGCGATGACCTTTTCCCGGACAGCATGCCAGTCTTCAAGCTCAAGATACAGCATGGCCAGTTGCACCGACTCATGATGAAACAGGCCACCCG
This sequence comes from Desulfobulbaceae bacterium, assembly GCA_015493715.1. Taxonomy (GTDB): domain Bacteria; phylum Desulfobacterota; class Desulfobulbia; order Desulfobulbales; family Desulfobulbaceae; genus DRLX01. The sequence continues at coordinate 931 of WGCP01000196.1, read as the reverse complement.
TTGTGAATGACATGCTGTATCTCTCGTTATTCATTTTTTATCAGAATTCCTTGTTGTATGTTCAGCGGCTCCTCCGGATTTGACCCATTCGTCCACCTCATCTTTTTTTAGCTTCCACAGACGCCCCATGCGATGCGCAGGCATATTATGTTTGTCAATCCACTTGTACACGGTGTCATTGCTGACTCCGAGATACTTGCAAATCTCACTTATTGATAACCAACGGTCTTCCATTTCAACCATTTTTTTAAGCCCCTCGATGGCGATTTGGTTAGATTAGCCATACATTAACGGAGACGAAATGGGGAACAGGTATGATCCCCTATTAAGTTTTGTGAGTATATTCATTTTCTCCACCTGATGTCAAACGATCATTGCCGATTAAAGCCGATTATACTTTGACAAGCCGATTTTTAACAGACAGAGATAACGGCTTTAATTTGCCGTTAAAAGAGATGGACCTGGGACGAGGAAACAACCACATCCCAGATCAAAAATAGACAGCAAGAAAACAATAGATGTTTCCGCAGGCCAGCCATGACTCATCATGCTTTACATGAAGTCATTCTTGCTTTTTCAGGAATACTAAAATTCACGCCGCGTTAGATTGCCGACGGTCAGCATCTGCCGCTGTGGCCGATGGTTATAAAATGTGAACCACCGCGGGAAGTCACCTCCCCGATTCGCCCCCATTGTCCGCGTGGGACTGTTCACCGCTGCTATCCCTGGCTTACCGGTATGGATAGAACCGGGCAGATTTGCCAATATGGGTCCGGCTCTGCGGGCCGATCCGTGTGTCTCATGGACTTTAAAGCGTCACGGTACACTCTCAATATCAAAAGATTACCTGATTACCACCAAATCTCAGTAAAGCCGAATCAGGGATAACATCGCTCGGTATCCGCTACAGGATTTAGACATAAAATTCACC
>WGCP01000195.1 GCA_015493715.1 Desulfobulbaceae bacterium | reverse complement strand
TGCATATTGATCCATGCTGAGCAACTCCTTTCCTCCCTGGTTATGGTTTTTCCTCCTACCATAACACCGGGACGATTCTGTGCTCGGGGTGGTCAATTTTCGGTTAGCACAACACCTCTTTCCTGGTCATTTTTAGGTTAGCACAACCAAGGGGGTGCCGTTATAAAAAAATAAATTCACGGGTTTTCTACACCCTTCCCTGGCTGGATGAATACGCCGCCGGAATTGAGGTTAAAATATATGACCCCTCAAAGGTCCGGCAGGAGGCAGCATAATGAAAGGCTTATCTCTTGACCAACACAAAACAATAAGCCTGGAACTGCAGAATTACCATGATACATGCCAGAAAATAGCCCTCATCATAACGAGAGCTATCCCAAAAAAACATTTTCTTTTCCGGGTGGCCTGCAAATTTGACGGCGGGCCGGGTAGCCCACTCTTTGACCTGCGTAACCTGCTTAACAGCATGGTGTGCAAAGAATATCCAAGCGTCCAAGACATCCGCAAAATGTACTTTTACACCTCACACCCGGACTACCACCCACCTGAACTGCTGCCCGGTTTGCCTGAACAAACGGCAAAAAAATTTACAGCCTCCATAAAGAAAAAAACAAAGTCGTTATGGGGCAGAAAAAAGCAGCGGCTTACCTCGTTTGAACTTGCCTGCATCATACACTCTCTTCACCATACAGGGAACAGGATAGCCGTTATCGGCATTGGTCTGATGGAAGCATACCACCCAGACCAAACTCCGGCAGACAGTGTGCTGACAGTTCTTGCTGAACTCCGAAACCTTCTTTTCCTGCTCCAGCAGGAGCTGGAAACCAGCCTGGAGGCGCAAAAATGAACAACCACAGCCTAAGCCTTGTACGGCACCGGCGGGCGGCACGTGATATCTCGCTTTTGCGCCTACTGCTTGCCCATCATTGTACCCTCATCATTGCCGCATACGATCCGGCAATACCATCAGCACCACCCGCTTGCAAATGCGGCCAGGATGGCAACCGAGGCCATGGAAGAGTTGAAGAATAAACTCTATGAGCAGGCGGAAAGAGAGTATCCGGGCGCGGATTGGCTGGAGGAATATACCAAAGAATACACCGGCGAAATATGGCCGCCCAGGATTACGGGGAAGGAAACGGATAAATGAACAAAAAATATAGCAAAATTCTCTCGGATGCCTTTTTGGCTTCGGAATATGTGGGGTCACAAACTAAAATTTCAGAGGACTATATCGCTCCATTCAACTGCCCTTTTTGCGGGGCAAAAGATAAAGGCTATGCCCCCTATCCCGAACCTTATAAAATTTTCTGCAGTCGTGCCGGATGTGAGGCATATAAAGATACTGGCGGCAAGAGTATGGCCGAACTTTTGGGGATTACCTTTGATTTTGAAAAGGAATTTGCGCCGATCAAGGGCGATCCCAAGCGACCGGCGCGCATGTACCTGAAAAGCCGGGGCCTGAAAAAATCTCTCAAAGGGTTGAAGTATTATTATAAGCAGAACTGCCGTAACACCGGCACGGGCGCTGTCATGTTCCCGGTCGGCAAGGATAAAAACGGCGAAACCGTGGCAAACGGCCGCTTGCTGGACCCACCCCATGATGAGGACAAGGCACACAATCGTAATTCGATCACCGGCCACTTCTGGCAGCACCCAGGGTTTGAATATGATCCCTACAAGACAACCTATATTGTTGAGGGGATTATTGATGCCCTGTCCCTGATCGAAATGGGGCAACAGGCGATTAGCGTCCTTTTCAGCGGCCAGAACCCGGCCAAAGTTGACCTGTCATTCTTCAAAAAAATTACCCTGGCTTTTGACCCGGACCTTGCCGGTGGCCTGGCAACAAAGAAATGGAGAGCACAATTTCCAGACGCGGAAGCCATTATGTCTGATCCGGGCGGAGACTGGAACGATCTTCTCTGTTCCGGGCCGCTGGAACAGGTGAAAAAACGATTTCAGCAGAACCTTAACCGCTACCACGTCAATGCACAACTCGCTGTTGCCGAATCAGCCAGAAAATACGCCGAAATATATGCAGA
>WGCP01000194.1 GCA_015493715.1 Desulfobulbaceae bacterium | reverse complement strand
TTGATCATTTTCAACGCCTGCAGCTTCCCCTGCCGCAAATAGTGCATCACTTTCATGGTGTCTTTCGCAACGCCCTGTTCCAGGTTGCCTCCATGCTGACCTCCACCGGTTACCTGACTGTTGATATCAACAGCCCATTTTTTCACGCCGTCAGCAAACAGCTCTTCATGATAATCATGGTCATCGGCGGCTGTGTCGGGTCAACGGCCGGCGGCATCAAGGTCCTGCGGCTGGCGATACTGGCCAAGGCCTTTCAGACCCAGTTACGAAGAATCAGCAGACCGGTGCGGGCCGTCATTCCCGTGGTGGCAGCGGGAAAAATTATTCCGAACAGAGAGCTGGAACGTATTGCCTCTCTCTTCTGGATATGGCTCGTTCTCATAGGGGTTGGCGCCGTCATCACAGCCGTTTTTTCCGATCTCGACAGCTGGCAATCCTTTTCCGGCATGGCCTCGGCCATGGGCAACATGGGACCTTTCTATTTTTCCGTTGCCAAGATGGCCTCATTACACTGGATTATTAAACTAACCTATATTTTCGGCATGCTGGCGGGTAGGCTTGAAATTATCCCCATTGCCTTTCTTTTTGCAAAAATTTGATGGCGTCGTAAAAACTTCGATCTACTGCGTCGTGTGTCCCGGGGCGATTCACAACATACTACCTGTATAATTGAGACCCGCTCCGGAACACCACTCCTTGTATATCTATGTTTTTACTTAGCCATCTTTGAAAAAATTTTGACTTCTTACGAATTCATCATATTTCACGTCATTAGGAGAAAATCTTCCATGTATATCATCATTGCAGGCGGCGGCATCGCCGGGACTACCCTGGCCAGGGAACTCTCTGATCACAGGCATGATGTGGTGGTCATCGACCGGGACAGGGAGGTCTGTGAAGATATTTACGCCCACTTAGGGGTGGAAACCGTTTATGGCGACGCCAGAGACATTGACGTCCTCAGACAGGCAGGTATTAACAAGGCGGATGCCTTGCTCGGGGTGCTCTACCGGGATACCGACAACCTGACCGTGGCCCTGCTGGCAAAAAGCGAGCAGGTGGAAAAGATTATGGTAAAGATGCGCAATCCGGCCTATGAAAAGCCCTATCAGCTGGCCGGAGTGACCCATACCTGCGACATGAATACCATGTTGCTGCATAAAGTCATCATTGAGCTGGAAAGCCCGTTGGTCAAGGTGCTCACGGACCTGGAACAGAGCCAGGCCAAACTGATCATGTTTAAAATTCCGGAAAGCTGGCCGGATGAAGGCATCACTGTGCAGGAACTGGCCCGGCAGCCGGAATTTTCCGGCAACTGTGTCTTTGCAGGCGTGCTGGATGAACAACAGGCAAAAAAAATTATTATGCCAAGAGGGCCGGACAAACTCCACAAAAACAACACCGTGTTTATGGTCACCGGCCCGCGATCTCTGAAAGAGATTGAAGCCTACCTCGAGAAACTGCAAAAAAAATCGAGATGACTTCCGGTTGCCTTACCTACTGTACTCCAACTTCAGCGCCTTGCCCTTTGGGGTGGCAACAAGAATAAATTTCAATTCACGGATGCAGGTACGATGCCCATCCGGTTCAACGGGCACAACAGGAACCAGTCCGACCGTGGAGCCATCCACCCGCGCGGTCACGGCAGGGCCGACAACAACCGCTGACGATGACCCTGTGCCGGGAGCAACAACAACGACGGCAGGACCATGATGACCCGCATGCGGCCCGGCGGTGACGACAGCAGCAACCGGCGGCGCTGAATACGCATCCAGGCTTGCCTCGGAGGAGACCTCCTCCGGACAGGTGGCATAGACATAGAGTTCCGGTAATCCGTCATTATCCAGATCATCAGTCACCTCCGCCCAGGTCACGGCGCCGTCGACCCTGCTCTCAATGGGCCGCGAATCGACCCCGGACCCGGAGAGTGTGATCTTTACCCTGGAGGCCTCGCCCTCTTTGACGCTGACGACATGGAAGGTAATCCCCCCTGAAGTCAGGTCCTGTGCAAATCCGGCAGCCAGGGATTCACAGGGACGACCGATCAGTAAACAAGCCGCCAGCGACAGACACAGGATACAAAATTTGTGCATTTTCTCCATGACAGTCTCCATGTATAGATGGATTCCGGTTCAGGATATTGCTCCCTCTGCCCGCCCATATTCAGGGACAAAATGGCCTGAAAACAGTTTAGGCAAATAACCAGGGCCGGGCAATAAAATATATCCCCAATAACCCTATCACCACACCGGCACCCTTACGAAAAACGGCCCCACCGTGTTGAAAAGAAGAATTGGCCAGCATCCGTTTAACGGTGGCCGCAGAACTGCCGGCAATGACAATGGGCGTGCAGTGGCCAAGGGCAAATAATGTTAAAAGCAGCA
>WGCP01000193.1 GCA_015493715.1 Desulfobulbaceae bacterium | reverse complement strand
TGTAAATTCCTGGCCAGTTCGTTAGAGGCTATATTAAAGGGAATTAAGTATACCCGCTTTATAAACTCCCCGGGGTGCATGGGGTTGTGTTGTTGTATTTCCATTAGTGATAATCCTCATAATTGACCACATAAGCGTGACCATCTTTAAATTGAAAAACTACACGCCAGTTACCACTTATATTAACCGCCCATAATCCAGCCCGGTCTCCTTTGAGTGAATGCAACCTCCATCCCGGTAAATCCATATCATCAATAGTGATCGCAGTGTGGAGAGCTTGTAATCGTTCTTCGAGTCTATCCGCATGGGCGGGATTAATACCCGCCGTGCTTCCTGTTGTAAAAAAACGCTTGAGCCCTTTATGTTTAAAACTCTTGATCATGGAACTATAATATCATGCTGTTTAATGGTGCGCAACAGTAAATAATTCTTGGTGTCGATACAGGGAGAGTTTACTACATCTACAACCTTGAACTGGAACTGCTTTAGAATTGCGTATTCTATTGATTCCAACCCGCCAGACGCTGACATCCCGTGGAATGTCTGGCCGGATTCCTGTGGAATCAGTGGCCGGAATCAATGAAATATGCACTTCGCAGTTTATCCTCGGCCTTGCTTGTGGCGAGTTCTTTTATTCCATCGTTGATTTTTTGTTTAAGCAGGTCTACCAAAAGATCGGTGGAGGCAGATATATTCCATTTGATTTCGAAAATCGCGGGTCGCAATTTTTTGTCACCATAATAAAGGAACAACAGGCCCAGGAGAGCGCAGGCAAAACTTAACGGTATTGCAGTCATACCTGATAGTGCACGACTTATAATCACTGCCAGTGTCGCCGAAAAAAGATACCCAAACACCAAAACAATAAATTGAGTGGCCAGCCTGTCTTTTTGTTTTTGTTTCCTCGCAATGTCCCGTTGCAGCTCATTGATCATTTCATTTCTGATCTCTTCTTCCGTTTCACATTCTGATTTTGCAACTTTTTTAATTTTATCTACCACAGCATTATTGATATCCGCGAAATACGCTTCCCGGGCAAGGTCACTCACCCGCTCGTCGAACGGCTGATCTGCTGACAAACTACCACTCTCGTCCAGCAACTTGATAAAACGTTTTGTTTTGCGGTCAATTCCAAGCTGTTCCCGCCACTCTTCTTTTTCCAGGGCTTCCTCATATAAAATACTTATAATTTCAGCTTTTTTTGCCGCACTCAAAATCATCTTTGAATTCTTTAGATGTTCTTCAACTTTGAAGATGATTTTTTCCAGCAATTCAGGTTCCAGCCCGATGGAATTGTCAGGCATGTGCATAGGCCCTTCGCCAGTGAATAGCCAGATATAGTTGACTTGAAGTATGTCGCAAATCGTTCGAATCATGATAGCGTCAGGAACCCTGTTACCCCTTTCGTAAAGGCCATAGGTGTTTGTGTGTACACCAACCCGGTTTGCTATAGCTTTGCGGGTGATATTTTTCTGTTCCCTGGCTTTTTTAAGGCGCATGCCGAATTGGAGGCCGAATTTAGTCCTGCCCATAGAAATACCTCAAATATCCTTGACAACTTTTTGGTTTCCTGGTAGATAATAATGAACGAAAAGATTTACTATTAAAGATAGTATAAGTGTATTCAATGTTAAAAACAACTCTTTAATGCAATTAGATGTGAAACAACATGAAACAGGAACACAAGGCAAAACTCATCAGCACCAAAGAAGCAGCTGCATTGACCGGCATGTCGCAGGGGTGGTGGCGTGATGCCGTCAACGGTCGCAAACCCATGCCGCCTGTACGGGTAGTGCGTTTTGGCGGAGCCGTTCGCCTGCCCCTCGGTGATCTCTTACGATATATCGAGAAAGGTTCACCGATACAGTCACGGCGCAGGAGAGGAAGGCCCAGAAAAACAGAGTTCATGGCCAACCCCAACCGTGACTTAACATAAAAAAAACCGCCATTGGAGCGGCAACTCCAGTGGCGGCAAAAGAGGGTGAGAATATACACAATCAACCCTATGCTCAATTTAATACCATAGCTGCGTCCAACCTGTCAAGATGTGGAAAATGGTTGCTGACTACGCTCATGGTGGAGGCTGCTGATACCGGCAGCTGCCGGATATGCCTGTCGACACTGGCGCAGTTGACAAGTACTTCCTCCCGCCATTTATCTCGCATCCTCCGGATATTGTCTGATCAGGACCTGATCCGGATAACCCGCAGGCCAGGACGGTGTAACACCTACAACCTGGCACCCCTCTATTCACTGCGGAACGATCAACTGCTGGCCGACTGGACTGCTGAGCGTTCGTCATACCCAGGACGACAAAAAACGAGGCAGGAATGGTTAGACGCCTCACTCCTCGACGCATGGTCTTCGGCTTTTTCCACCAGATACCGTCCAATCACCGAGCAGGAGCAATGGGCGATGGAGTTTATGCTGTATGCACATTTCGCTGGCAAATTGGTGGCGATCAAATCTCCTGTTGCCTATCTCAAGACCCTTGTTCGCAATGGTCATCCCGAAGAGTTTTCCCCGGGTGCATTCCCATTTTGTCGCAAGTCAAGCAGTCTACTGAAAGGCTGCCGTAGTGGTCATCTGCGGCCAGAACTGCATGAACATTTCTCGTGCCCTGTTGACCAGGTTGCCAAGAACTATGTTCCATCGGCCGCAAAGGAACTGGCT
>WGCP01000192.1 GCA_015493715.1 Desulfobulbaceae bacterium | reverse complement strand
ATCAAATAAGGTTTGCGGACATTTCTCCGCCCCGGAAAAAACCAGGTGCATGGATCCCAGTTCCCCTGGTTCAGCCTGGTGAAGGATATTCCGTAAAAAGGTCGGAGTGGTGATCAGCGTTGTTACCTTGTGGGTACCAATCAAACGCGCCAGGCGCCTTCCTTCCGTCGGATTTGGCCAGTACACGGTGCGCAGACCAGTGCAAAGAGGCAGAATAACGGTTCCGGCCAGTCCCAGGGAATGAAAAACCGGCAGGATGCCAAGCAATTTGTCATTGCTCTTTAACCCCAAAATTTTGCTGACATCCCGGCCGTTAACAAGAAAATTTGCATGGGTGAGCGGGACTGATTTCGGATGCGATTCGGAACCCGAGGTAAAGAGAATGGCAGCGTTTTTTGCAATTTTTGCTCTTCGCAAGACCCACTGCGGGAACCTGCTTTTCAGAAAAGCCGCCCCCTTTGCCATGATCGTTACCCGTGTGGCCAGATCCTCAAGAGAGACCCAGGAGATACCAATATCCTGCAGATCAACACCCTGGTTATGCAGACGTTCGACAAATTTTTTCGAGCTGATCACATGACTGACCCCGCAGTTTTCCAGACAGTACGCTACCTGACCGCCACCGGCTGTCCAGTTCACCATCACCGGTTCTCGGCCTGCAAACATGACGGCAAGATAGCTGATAACCGCGCCGACCGAGGCCGGGAGCATGATGCCGATCCGTTTACCCGGGATTTTTTGTATTGTCGGCAGCAGGGCCAGAATGGCCATGATCAGCTGGCGATAGGTTTTATCACCACTTATCTGGTCAGTGACAATAACCTTATCAGGAGTTTTTGCCGCCTGTTGTAGAAACAGCTCGGCAATGGTGGCGCCTTTCATGAACTCAAGCGGTTGTTCCGTGCTGTCTTCAAACCAGGCGCCACTTGCCGGTTTCAGGGCGGTAAAGGATGATTCCGGCATGATGCCACCGGCGGCAAGGATACAATCGGCAACGGTCTGCAAACCATCAAGATGCTCTGCACCCACTCCGAACTCCTCACCAAGAAAGGCGCCGAACTCCACCAGCACCAGGCTGTCCATGGCCAGATCGCGGGCCAGATGGTCCCCCTCGCAAATTCCCTCTACCCCCGCAAGCTCTGCGAGTTTTTCCAGCACCATCTTCCGGGTCGCTTCAGGCACCTGAGAGGTATCCTGCTTGGATTGCGTCACTGGTTTTTCTTGTATTACTACAACTTTTCGCTGAAAGGGAAGATAGGGAACCTGCATACAATGTTGGTCCACTGCATTGAAAAAATTTTCCAGGTAGCGGTTGATGGTCATCTTGTTTGCCTTCCGAGGAAAATCGATGGCCTCTTGAGCCTCGATCTCGACAGGCCTGCGGGGCATGAAAAAAATCCCTGCTGCCAACAGACGAAAAAGATGCTTCTTCATATTTCCAGCCAGCGAGGGTAATCCACCGGCCCGGCTGAAGCTCGAGCCCCAGAGCCCGGTGGTCCGCAGCAGCACGATCCGCGCCTCAGGCACAGCGGTAACAATCTGATGAACAGCGGAATTGGCACCCAGATCTTCCCTGGGACCGTGCATCAGCCGACCGGCGGGATAGAGCAATACATTATCACCCTGGTTCAGCGCCCGCACCACCTGTTCAATACCAGCCTGGACCTGGGTTCGTTTTTCCCGACCGCCGGTCGACAGATCCGGGATAACGATTGTACGCATCAGGGAGGCGATACTGCGGACAAACATTCGGTCTACCTGGGCCTCATCGGCCAGGGGACGGGGTTGAAAGCGCGTAAAGAGTCGTGTCATCACGATCACGGGATCAATCAGGGCCGGATGATTGGGAAGAAACAGAATCGGTCGCGTATCGTGTTGTATGGTTTCCAGTCCCTTGACCGTAACGCGGTAACGAAGCCGGAGGAGAGCCTTTACCAGGATATTCAATAACCGTTGCATACTTTTTTCCTTTTATTTCAGTTTAACTTTTTGTGCTCACACTCACCCGCCGCAGGACAACGACAAGCAGAAGAGCAACAAACATGGACACCGTTCCCAACACCAGTAAAGAGGCGGAGGGGCGTAACGCTCCATCCATAAAGGTAAAAATTCGTCCCGAGCACCACATACCGGAAAAGGCCAGAAAATTTGAGGCGGCGATGATACGCCCCTTTGAATCAGCCGCCGGTCGGACCTGGATAAAGGAGGTAACCGGGATGAGGAACAGGCCACCGAACGATCCCGTGGCAACAAGCAACAGCAGCAACTGATAAAACCGTGGTTCGGCCGTTGTCTGAACCAGCAGGCCTGCGCCGAGCATGCACAGCCCCATGCCCATTGCTCCCGGAACCAGGATATGGGTCCAGCGTTTGTTGGTCGTCAGTCTGGAAGCGGCAAAGGCCCCGATGCAAACACCCATCATCAGCGATACCGAGAGAATGGAGGTCGCCGATTTACTGAGACCCATCTGGTCCATGCCAAGGGTATTGATGACCAGAACGGCCAACAGGCTGATAAAATAAAAAAACGAGTCGCAGCAGACGGCAAGCAGAAGTAAAGAATCGTTTTGCAGTCCATGCAGATCGCGTATCGACTGCAGGGGACCGGTCCAGGGGAAGGGAATCCTGCCGCCGGTTGCAGGACGTGAATAAACGCCAAAGGAGGCCAGCACGCCAAGAAGGGCTATACAAACAACCCCACCGGCCACCACCAGAACTCCAAAGGGGATCCTGGTCTGCAGCAGGTGCAGATCAAGGGCAAAACCCGCCAGGGCCATGCCAAGAAGGATGGCAATCGTGGTCACCAGCTTGAGGATAGAATTGGCGGTGGTCACATACTCGGGTGGATAGAGTTCAGGAATGGAGCCATTCAGGGCCGGGCCAAACAGGGTCGACTGCAACCCCATGAGAAAAACCATGGCCAGCACACAGGTCCAGTTCATGGTCACGATACCGTAGGCACCGATCAGCATGGCCGCAAGTTCGAGAAATTTTACCCCGATCACAACCCTTTTCTTGGTGAACCGGTCGGCAAGCCAGCCGCCCCAGGCGGAAAAGAGGATAAAGGGCAGGGAAAACAACTCGGTCGCCCT
>WGCP01000191.1 GCA_015493715.1 Desulfobulbaceae bacterium | reverse complement strand
TCCCATCCTCCATAGTAAAATTCTTCTCTGCCCTATTCTATGCAAAAAATGATCCAAAATCAGACGCCATGAAATTCAGCCTTATTCCGCGGCATTGAGCCCTTTTCCCAGAGAAATCCGGCCATTTCCCGGATAAAATTCCGGAAAAGCGGCATTTTTATGTGTTTTCCCGGAAAATGGCCTGCGGAGCTGTATCGTTTCAGACTATTTTCATCAGTCGTTATGGCTGGGACGGTAAAATCCGGTCCAGCCTTGCTGGTTTGTCCGGAAACGCGGGCAAACCTACTCGTTCTCCATGCCGAGATTTTGACCCACCTGCAGATTGACCACCAGGGGCACGGAAAGCTCCATAACGTTTTCCATGGCCTTTTTCAGCAGGCTTGAACTCTTTTCCAGCTCTCCCTCCGGGACCTCGAGGACCAGCTCATCATGGATCTGCAATATCATATGCCCCCGCAGATTCTTCTCTACCAGAACCCTGTCCACCTCCAGCATGGCCAGCTTGATGATATCGGCCGCCGTTCCCTGGACAGGGGTATTAATGGCTGTGCGCCGGGCAAACTCTCTCCGTGTCCTGTTTCGGCTGTGAATATCAGGTAACTCCCGTCTGCGGCCGAGCAGGGTGGTGACGTAACCATCCTTTTCCGCCTGGGCTACAATAGTTTCCATGTATCTCTTGACCCCGGCATAAACGGTAAAATACTGATCGATAAAACTCTGCGCCTCTTTTCGGCTTACCTTGAGCTGGGTGGCAAGACCAAAACTTGACATACCATAGACTATGCCGAAGTTAATGGTTTTCGCAACCCGGCGCATATCTTTGGTAATCAGCTGCGGGGCAACATGGAAAATTTCAGCTGCGGTTTTGCGGTGTATGTCGGCACCGCTCTGAAAGGCTTCGACCAGGGCCTCATCTCCGGAAAAATGGGCCAACACCCGCAGGTCAACCTGCGAATAATCTCCGGAAAGCAGAAGGGATCCCTCCGGAGCGATAAATGCCTGCCGGATACGACGTCCTTCCGGGGTCCTGATAGGGATATTCTGAAGATTTGGTTTGGAGGAACTGAGCCGGCCGGTGGCGGTACCGCATTGATTAAAGGATGAATGAATACGGCCCTTGTCTTTTTTGGCCAGTCGGGCCAGTTTTTCAATGTAGGTGGATGTCAGCTTGGCAAGATTTCGGTACTGCAGAATAAGATCGGGCAATTCATGTTTGGCGCTGAGCCGCTCAAGCACCTTGACATCCGTGGAGTAACCGCTTTTTGTCTTCCGACCCTTGGGCAGGCCAAGTTCATCAAAGAGGATCTCAGCCAGCTGCTTGGGAGAATTGATATTAAACGGACGACCGGCGCATTGATAAATCCGCTCCTCAAGTTCCTGGAGGCGACCGTGGAACTCGTCCGCCAGATGGGCAAGAACGTTCTGATCGACAAGAATACCGGTCCGCTCCATACGGGCCAGTACCGGTATAAGCGGCCCCTCGACCTCGGCAAAGAGCTTCCACAGGCCCAAATCCTTTAACCGTGGTTCCTGATACAGGAAAAGGGAAAGGGCACCGTAGACATCTTCACAACTGTAGTTCCCGGCCTCCTCAAGCGGTACCGTACAGAAAACGCCGTCTCCCTTGCCGCCGCCCGTCACTTCGGCAAAAGAGGTCATCTCTATATTGAGCTCCCGGCACAGATCGTCCAGTTTGTAGGAACGGCGGCCCGGCTCAAGCAGCCACGCACCGACCATGGTGTCATAGAACGGTCCCTGCAGCACGATACCGCCGTTTTTCGGGTTGGCAAAGATCGTCCAGTCATATTTGAGGTTGTGGCCGATCTTCGGCAGGGATTGATCCTCAAGTAGGGGAGCCAGGGCGGCGAGAACATCGTCCCGTTCCAATTGCCCGGCAATCCGCATTCCCTCCGTATCACAGTGGGCAAGAGGAATGTACCAGGCCTTTTCCCGACGGCAACAGAGAGAAATTCCGACCAGATTCGCCCGGCGGCTCTCCAGGGAGTCGGTTTCCGTATCAACAACCAGATATTTCCCCTTGGCAAGTGCCCGGACCATCCGCTTGAGCTCGCCTGCGGTCCGGACCAGAGAAAAACCATCGGTTGCCACCTTTTGCCCGGAGGTATCGGCTGCCATCAGGCTTGAAAATTCAAGTTCGGTCAGCAGGCTGCGCAATTTTTCATTATCAGGCTCCCGGACAACATAGGCCTGTGGGTCACAGACCACCTCAACCGTATCACAGAGCCTGACCAGATCTCTGGAGAGAAAGGCATCATCCCTGTGGGCAATGAGCCGCTGCTTCATCTTTGACGCCTTTAACTCATCAACAGCCGCATACAGGCCCTCAAGAGAGCCATAGGCGGAAATCAGTTTTTGGGCGGTTTTGGGGCCGATACCCGGAACTCCGGGGATATTGTCGGCGCTGTCACCGGTAAGCGCCAGATAATCCAGTAACTGCACCGGTCTGACTCCATATTTTTCCAGCACCTTCTCCTCATCCATGAGCTTGTCATTCATGGGATCCCAGAGGGTGACATTTTTTGCAACCAGTTGCAGAAGGTCCTTGTCTCCGGAGACAATCACCACCCGACAGCCGGCCCCGGCAAGACACCTGACGGCAGCGGCAATCAGGTCATCCGCCTCTTTGTCCTCATGTTCCATGGACAGGATATTATAGGCATCGACAATTTTGTGGATATAGGGTATTTGAGGTACCAGGTCATCGGGCATAGGAGGCCTGTTCGCCTTGTATTCCGGGTAGAGCTTGTGCCGGAAAACAGGTCCCCTGGTGTCCCAGGCAACGGCCAGGCATTCGGGTTTCTTCTCTCTGATGATACGGCGAAGAATCGTGGTAAAGCCGTAAACGGCGTGGGTGGGAAGCCCGGAGCTGTTGCTCAATGGCCGGATGGCATGATAGGCCCGATAAATATAGGCGCTGCCGTCAACAAGATACACCTCTCGCATAGCGGCCATCTCAGATTGCAAGCATTTGATTGAGAGATTTCCGGGCCTGCGCGGCCGTTTCGGGGTCAACCTGTACCTGGTTGACGACCCGGCCCTGTGCCAGGTTATCCAGAATCCATAACAGATTGGCGGGGCTGACGGCATCCATGGTTGGGCAGAGACAGCCCGGGGTCAGGGAATGGATAATTTTATCCGGATACTCATCGGCCAGTCGCCGAACCAGATTGATTTC
>WGCP01000190.1 GCA_015493715.1 Desulfobulbaceae bacterium | reverse complement strand
TGGGAAGAACAACTGTTATGGAAGTCCCCTTGCCGGGCTGGGATTTAATTGCAAAATGGCCGTCATGCTGTTCGACGATCTGATGACTGACGGCCAGGCCAAGGCCGGTCCCGGCGGTGCGGGTGGTAAAAAAAGGATCAAACATCCGGTTCTGTTCCGCCTCGTTCATGCCTTTGCCGCTGTCGGTAACTGTAATGCGGATGGTGTCCCCGTCATCTTTGCAGGAGAGATCAATTGTTGTCCCTTCCTCGCTGGCATTGAGCGCATTTTTGAGCAAATTGAGCAGGACCTGCAGGAGAAGATCTTCATCTGCCTCAATTGATTGTGCACAATGAACGGTTTTTTTCAGGCGGATCTCTTTTTCTCTGAAATCATATTCCAGCAGTTTGACGGTTTTGTCGAGCAGGGTCTGTGGATCAACCGGTGCAAATTCAGGCTCTCTGGGTCTGGAAAACTGGAGCAGGGAAGAGATACTCTCGTTGAGACGGTCCACCTCCCCGATCATCAGAGCGCTGTATTCCCGCGCATCATCGTTATCGGCTTTGGAACCGAAATACTGGGCGAATCCACGCAAAGTTCCCAGGGGGTTGCGTATTTCATGGGCAATACCGGCGGCCATTTTGCCAAGGGCGGCCAGACGCCTTGCGCGGTCAAGTTGATTCTGCATGGATCTGATTGAGCGAAGGTCACGAAGAAGAAAAACAGCACCCAGTGTGTTACCCTGATCGTCAAGCAGGGGAGAACTGCTGATTTCGACTGGTATCTCGGTCCCGTCTTTGTGGACAAAGGTGTATGAAAAAGCCGTTCCCTGCGTGTGCCGGGAGTCAGCCGGCCAGCCAGTAAACAGATCTTCCGGGCGTTTGCCCTTTAACCCGGCAAGGTCCATTTCTGTAAATTCAAGCACCCTGGGATTGCAGGAAACAATCCTGCCTCGGGAATCCAGGGTAAGCAGGCCATCGGGCATGGATTCAATGATATTTTTGGTGTACAGCTTCATGTTGGCAAGGGTCGCCCGGGTAACCTGCATGCCCTGATAAAGAAAAAGGAAGTAAAAACCGGAGCTTCCCACCAGGACAAGCAACCCGCCCATGAACAGGGAATGGGTGATATCCTGCCTGCTGGCCTTGATAAATTCCGCAGTATACAGGCCAAGGTGGATGACGGCCCGCCCCTCTTCGAGCTGGATTGTCTGCGGTGTTTTTTGTCTGAAATGATGCCTCCCCATCATGCCCATCATCGGCGGTTCTTCAGACGGCAGGGTCTGGAAGATGGTCGCTACCTCAAAAATTGGTGCCTTGTCGTTGTTCGGAACCATGACGGTTACCGGTTGCTGTGTCCTGAGCACCTGTTTTGTGATATTGCGGTCGACAGCAATATCATGTCCGCCTGCAGCGGCTACAACGGTTCCGTCTTCGGTTACGATGGAGATGTAGGCTATTCGATCTGTTTTCGCTGTTTCCTTAACCAGGGTAACCAGGGGGTGGCTGTCCTCAATCATCATCGGATGCCGCATGGTGGTACGGGCTCCGGCTTCAAAGCTTCGGATAAGGGTGAGGCCTTCGTCAAGGAGAAAGCTCTTCATGATGCGCTGTTCCCGCCGAAAATTGCGAATAGTGCCGATGGCAAGCAGTATGGCCAGAATGATCGTGGTGATCAGGATGGCAAAAAGGGGTTTGGAAAGTTTAAAGGAGTTATTTTTTGAAAATCCTAACATGGGGCGGTGAGTATATTCCTTCCTCAATTCAGGTCCTTTTTGATGGCGGAATGGGTCAAGAGACAGGCAACATTAACTACTATACCATGGTGGGGGAAAAAGAAAAGATTGGCGCACCATTGACACCGGGGACGAAGAAATTCTTCGTCCCCGTGTTTAATGCCTGTAAATGATGGATGATTAATCCCCCGAGGTATCCGGCGTTACCTGCCCCTGATAGGCTGGATTGGCGCGCCAGTTGCTATACGTGCCGGGCCTTGTCGTATTATACATTCCCCGGTGCATCCCGTTGTAGTTCATCATGCCCCTGTTTCCATGCCTCATTCCCCATCCGTTCATACCGGTATTCATGGGGCAGCCCGCTCCCCAGGATCCAGACTGTTGAACCTGGCTGTATCTGCCATGTCCGCCATTGTGTTGCCCTCTATATTGATGGGCAAATGCTGCGGTTGCGAAAAGGGCCAGACCAACAGTGGCAAGTAATGCGACTTTCTTCATTGTGTGTCTCCTTAGTGGATGTTTGTTGTTTGTGATCATTGTGATCATTGTGATCATCGTTGTTGGTTGCCTCTTACAAAGCAGGAGGCGTGCCGGATGTAAAAAAGGAGGAGGTTTTTTTGAAAATGCATTTAATTTTAATGAGATAATGCGGTGGTTCCGAGTTGGATACACCAGGTCGGCAAGAGATGAGGTGCCTTAAAAAAAGGCAGTCAGGCCCGACATCCATT
>WGCP01000189.1 GCA_015493715.1 Desulfobulbaceae bacterium | reverse complement strand
GTGATGATTTCGAGCAGCCGTGATGGTCAGCCCGATGAGGTATTGTACTGCAAAGATGCAGGCCAGGAAAATGACAACAGGAAAGGAATGGAAAATTAAGAAGAACCTATCGTAATATCAAGGTTTTTTCCGCGCAGCGGTTCAGTTCAACAAGTCATTATCGGTTATCTACGGGAAAAAATAAAGAAAATTACTTCGGTAGAAGATCAAATAACCCTGTTGTATCGAGATATTGCAGTGAAAGCAGGAGGTCCTGTTTGCTATGTGGTTCAAGGGTGACCAATGGGCGGAGGTTATTTTTTTTGAGATGTTCAAAGAGGTCAAAAAAATCAAATATACCGGCACCGAGTGCAAGATGTGCATCTGTTGTGCCGTCATTATCGTGCAGATGAAGTTGCGCCAGCCATGGTTCTAATTCTTCCAGCCATGGTCGCCATCCGGTACCGGCAAAGGCCATGAGATGGCCGGTATCAAGGCAGAACCCGACGTTTTCAGTATCAAGCTCCTGCAACAGCCGTTTATGAGCCACGGGGCCCAATTCATAGGTATTTTCAAAATGAACCCGTGTGCCAAAGGATGCCGCCAGTTCGACAAGCGGCTTCCAGGTGGTGAGCGAGGTTTCCAGCCAGCGGTCAAACTGTGATTGATGTTTATTGGCCTCAAAACCAAGGTGACAGACAATGGCTCTGGGGCAGAACACTGGAATGAGCGCAAATGCCCGTTTAAGTTTTTCCCGGCTGAGCGCAACAATTTTTTTCTCAAACCCGCCCGGGGCAAGATCGTGAAAGGGCGCATGCAGGGTACAGTCCAATCCCTGCTGCTGAAAAATCAGGGCTATTTTTTCAAAATCATCCGGTAAACAGTTCCAGAACCACTCGCCTTCCAGACCTATCTCCGGTTGTATTTGTCTCTTAGTAAAAAGTTCAAGAAGATCGCTTTGTAACCGGTCAAAAGGAGCATTGATAAAACATCTGTTTGTAATACTGTTGTAGTCGTTGATCATAAGCAAGTCATTGAAAAAAGTGAACAAACCAGCATGCCTTAACGGCACAACAAACTATTATTTGATTACCACCATTCCTCAGCAACGAGGGATAACATCGCTACAGCTATAATCTCAAATCGCATTTAGCAGTGCTTATGCCTGATTTCAGGTCAATTTATTTTTTAATGAAAGCGATGGTATCCCTGATTTCATTAAAACTGAACTTTAGTGGTAATCAGGAACAAATAAAATGATCTGGTCCTGAAGTTCCTGTTTACCCGCAGAGCGGGTAGGAAGCGTATTGAACAACAGAATATCACCCTGTTCACCGCTGAGCGGTGGAACAAGAAAATATCGGGGTAGTCGTTGATCATAAGCAAGTCATTGAAAAAAATTAGACACAAAAAAAGCCCTGATTCTTGATTGAATCAGGGCTCGATGATACAGGACCAATACAGAATTGCCTATTTTTTTTCCTGCTCCTGTATCGACTTGACGAGGAGAGTCCCGGCAATGCCTGCCAGTGCCAGAGATTTTACCTGTCGTCGGGCCGGTTTGATCAACCCTGCCAGCATGGAGCGACGCGAGTTGGCTTCCGGCATTTCCTGCGGTGCCTGAGTCATGAGCAGGGCCATGTCCTTTTTGTTGCCGAAGTAACGGCTGTTCGGGCCTATCTGCACATTTTTTGAGGTCAGGCCGACGGCGCCTTTCTTCACATATTTCGACACCTCGGAATCAGGATCATCCAGATCTCCGAAAATGCGGGCCTCGGCAAGACAGGTCTGGACACAGGCCGGTTGCAGGCCCGCCTCTACCCTGGGCATGCAATAGGTGCATTTGTCGGCCTTGCCGTCCGAATCATCATCGGCCAGGTCCGGGTTGACATACCTTGCCCCGTAAGGGCAGGCATCTGCGCAGGCGCCGCAGCCAAGGCATCGTTTTTTATCTATCTGCACCGTCCCATTAAAAGGGTCCTTCCAGGTGGCGGCCACTTCCATGTTTTTTGTTTTGCCTGTTTTGGCATCCTTGAAGGTGACCATTTCCGTGTCAGCCGGGCAGACGTCGACACAGGCCGGGTGCGTACAGTGGTTGCACAGGCCGGGGTAATAGGTTGCGGCCAGGCCATGGGGCGTGTTGGCGGGACCAAGCCTGCGTACCCAGTTTCTGGCAAATTCAACCGGAACTTCCCATTCGGCACGGCAGGCCACGGCACAGGCATGGCAGCCCACACATCGATCAAGATTTATAATCATTCCATATTGCATAATGGATTATCCTCCATAAAAAAAAGGGGTAGCATCAAAGATTTTGTCATTTCTCAGGCTGGAATATCAATCACCTTGCCGTCTTTGACGACGCGGACAAAGTTGATCCGCATACCGCTGATACCTGTTTCACCCTCCCGATTAATTATGGTATTGAGTTCGTTGTCATCAATGCCTTTGTGGTAGCCGACGGTCATGGCCGGGTTAAAGGTGCCGAAGCCATGGGCAATGAACACGCAATCCTTTCGGATACCGGGCGTGGTCTTAACTACGGTTGAACTCACCGATTTTTTTCCATCCTGGTTTTCAAGAAATACCCTGTCCCCATCCTTCAGACCCATTTTCTGGGCGGATTCATCATTGATCCAGAGGGGGTTTTCCGGGATTTCCCTAACCAACCAGGCATTATTAGCGGTCCGGTTAAAGGTGTGTACCGGCGAGCGGCCATAAATCATACGGGCAAAACCCTTCGGCGGTTCCGCCGTTTTCGTATAAGTGGGCAGCGCCGGAAAATCCTCATCTTCCATGGCCTCGGAATAGAGTTCAATCTTGCCGGAATCAGTATCAAATTTTGGTTCTTCGCCCTTTTTCAGATAGGGTGATTCTCCGGGTTGGATATAGATGCCGTCGAGTTTTCTCAGTTTAGCAATGGTAAGACCGGTCTCTTTCAGCAGGTGGTTAACAAATTCCTCCTGATTCTTAACCGGAATGTCCTTTTCATGGCCCATACGTCTGGCCAGCTCGTTGATCATCCAGACTGGATCCTTGCGTTCAAACATGGGATCAATGAGCGGCATGCGGGCGGAGAGAAATTGTTGTGGTGTATCGCCCTGGTTCCATTGCGTGCCTTTTTCAATATGGTCGTAACGTTCAAGGTATGAAGCCTCGGGCAGTAGAATATCAGCCCACATGGTGATATCCGTGGGCGTCACATCGGTTACCAGGATAAAATCCATGTTGGCAAGCGCCTTTTCGGTCCTTTCCTGGCGCGGCATGGTCTTGATGGAATTGGTCCCCCATACAATGAGTGATTTAATGGGATATGGTTTGCCGGAGATCATGGTGTCCCGCATGAGCTCAGGCGGGGTTCCCGGAGGCCGGAAAGGAAATTTCTCCTCAAGTTCAGCAAGGGCCATTTCCTCGGGATCTTCTTTATGTTCAACTTCCGGCCAGTGGACATGGCCCGAAGACATGCGCTTGATACGAACAATACCGCCGGGACAGTCCATGGCGCCAAGAATAGCGGTCAGGCAGGCATTGGCCCGTACCCTTTGAAAGTCATTGCCGTACCAGGCCGCGTGTCGCCCAGGGTGAATCGAGACGTTGGGGGCGTTCTTTGCCAGCAGCTCGGCGACTTCGACTATCTGGGCAGCCGGGATGTCACATTCGGAAGCGGTTTTTTCTACCGTCCACTCTGCAACATGCTTTTTGAGCCGGTTGAGGCCAAGACAGTATTTTTTTGCAAAGGATTTATTGTAAATTCCCTTGTCGAACATGTAGTTCATCAGGCCGAGTAAAAAGGCGGTATCCATACCCGGCTTTATTTTAACCCAGATATGCGCTTTGGCAGCGGCGGCGGAAAAACGGGGATCAACCACTACGGCCTTGGAACCATTTTCAAGGCCTTTGAGGAAATTTTTCACATGCGACAGGTGGATATTTTCACCAATGTGGCAACCGACCAGAAGCATGGCCTTGGAATTGGGCATGTCGACGTCCTCATTGGGGACGAAACCCAGGGTCTGCATCATGGCCATGGCTGTCTGGCCTCTGCATTGGTAAAAGGCCGGCTCATATTTATTAGGTACGCCCAGATAGTCGAAATAGGCATTGGGATAGTGGGTTGATGCGCCGTGATACCAAACGGCAATCCCCTTGGGACCGTACTTGTCGATGGTCGTCTGCAGTTTGTCGGCACAGATATTTAAGGCCTCGTCCCAGGAAATTTTCTGCCATTTTGGTGCGCCGCGCTTGCCGATATTTTTCATGGGATATTTCAGGCGATCAGGATCGTAGACCAGCTTAATGCCGGCATTTCCTCTGGCGCAGAGGTTTTGTCCATTGTCAATGGATTTGGGATTGCCCTCCAGCTTTACCAGGCGATCTCCTCTGACCTTGCCGACAAGCTGGCAACGCCAGAAGCACATTTCACAGATACCACCGGTAACGGTTTTGGTGTGTTTGAAACTCCCAGGCGGGATGAGGGGGGCCTTTGCAATACCGGTTCCAGCTTTGGCAACCACCTTTGAAAGCGGGATGCCGGCGGCTGCAATCGAGGCGGTTTTTAAAAAGTTCCGCCTGGTCAGGTTTATTGCCATTTACTGATCCTCCTGAACAAAATAAGAAATAAGTTGAATCGACACCTCATACAAGGGGTGGCGAAGTTCGGGCATGAGTTGCTGATAAAACTGTTCAAACCATGGAAGAAAAAGGGTGCGGACAAAGGTTTCCGCTGCCGTAATCTCTTCCTGCCGGTACAGGCAGGAGAGAAATTCAAGTTCAAGGGTGATGTGATCGGCCGGCTCGGCCTTATTGACGACATCAAAACCGTACCGGCGGTAAAAATCACGTGTTGTTTCCGTGGATTTGCCCTGTAATGATCGTTCACTTTCCAGATAGACCGAGCCATAGGGAGGAGCAATCAAATGCGGAGCGGCATTGATAAAGAGCCGGGTGTATTCGACTTGCGCGTCAAGGAGCTGGTCGTCTACGGATGAGCGCCAGACGGAAATCTTCTGCCGGAGGGGCTCAAGGTCGAGTTTGTCGAGCAGATTTTCCAGGGTGTCGAGAAATTCGTCGTCAAAAAACGATTTTTCGGGATAGCGCATCAGAAGCGCAAGAAAGGCGAAGATGTCGGCCAAGGTTGTCGACACGGACGGCGAAGATGTCTCTCTGTTGAAATCAGTATCAGGTTTCATTGATTGATTCTACAACAGACAGGGAAAAAATGTCAAATGTGATAATGCAAGAGATCGTTTTTTTGGGGAAGGGGAGATTGATTTTTGTGGGCAGGGGAGGTTTTTTACCGATTCTTCAAGAAAAGACCTGCAAAAAGGTTATGAACGAGCGGCAATCATGATCTGTTCCCCGTTATATTCTACAATATCACCGGCAGTGGTTTTGCGGCGTTTGCGTGTCTCTACCAGTCCATTGACCCGGACCAGGCCTTCGCTGATGAGGTATTTAGCTTCACCACCGCTGGCGGCGAGATTTTCGAGTTTGAGGATTTTGTAGAGCTCAATATAGGGGCCGGTAATGGAAAGAGTTTTCATGGGGGGTCTGGTCAGAAGCTGGTATTATTTTCAACAAGATTAATCAGGATGGAGCGGCGTTCAGGTTTGAACCGTCGGTATGAGGTGTTTGATTTGTCCAACATGATTTTTGATGCCCGCACCGGATCGCTGTTTTTGTATTTATCCGACAGATAGACAATTTCCCGTATGCCGGACTGGATTATGACCTTGGTGCATTCATTGCAGGGAAAAAGGGCCACGTAAATGCGGCAATCACGAAGATCATAGGAGATGGTATTCAGGACGGCATTTAATTCGGCATGGCAGACATAGGGATATTTGGTGTCAAGGTAATTGCCCTCGCGGGCCCAGGGCAGATCATCATCGGAACAGCCCCAGGGGAAGCCGTTGTAGCCGACGCCGACGATTTTATTTTGCGCATTGGCCACGCATGCGCCGACCTGGGTGTTAGGGTCCTTTGAGCGCAGACCGGAAAGCAGGGCAACCGCCATGAAGTATTCGTCCCAGGAGAGATAATCCGTTCGTTTTCCGGTCATGTTACCGCTCCTGATGGTTGATATCTTTTTTTGCCCTGCGACGTTTGCGCCAGTCATCGGCGCCGGTTGCCTTGTCGATAAATTGACGAATGACCTGGAAATACAGAGGCCCGCCCACCAGGATAAGGGAGTTATGATCAGCCCCGGGAATGACCTGCAGTTCTTTTGTTCTCGCCCCGCTTGCAGCCATGAGTTTTTCAGCCTGGGCAAGCGGAATCAGCTGGTCTTCAGCTCCATGCAGGATCAGGGTGGGTTTGGTCACCCGGCCGATTTTTTCTTTATTACCAAATCCCATTTCCTCAGTGATGCCGAGCCTGACGGGATCAAGTCCCATAATACGGGCCAGGGGAAGGGTTTCCGCAAAACCAGAGTCGATGATCAGACCACGTATTTCATTGTTGTGCAGGGCGGCTACGTCAATGGCGCCAGCGCTTCCAAGAGAACGGCCCATGACGAAGACCGGTCCTGTGTAGCCATGCTCCTGCAGGTATTGGAGCAGCTGCAGGTAGAGACTACGCGCATCTGCAAGCAAGTCGGTTGCTGTGGGTGTGCCGGTGCTCCAGCCATAACCTCTGTAATCAGTGACAAGAAAATTCAGCCCCACCTGCCGGTACTCAGGCCCGATTGTATCATAATCGCTGACAATTTCGCCGTTGCCGTGAAAAAAAAGAATAATGGGAGCACTTTTGTCATGGGTAAACAGACGGCAGCCGATGGTGGCATCATCTGTGATTTCAATATCGATATCCCGGGCGCCTGCAGGTAGGATGGTTCTATCGATTTTTCGGGGATAAAACAGGACCTGGAGAATTTCCTGTTGGTCAAGAATGTTTGATTCCATGGTGTTTCTATTTTTCGGCGCAGGATTGCCGCTGCTGAAAGAGGGGGAAAAGAGCTGTCGGCCAAGCAACAAAAGCAGCGCCGGCAGTATGATTTTTACGAGTAGTTTAGTGTAATTCCATGTATTGGTCAAATCAGCTTTCGGGTGTTATCTACTTTTGCAGATCAGGGCGCGAGCGACCTTGATCAGCAGGATTATCACGGGTAACGCATGATACAACAGGTCAAAAATATCAATGAGCCCGTTGATTTAATGTATTTTTGCCCGATCTCTGCGTTATACGAAAAAATTTATCCTCGGAATATCAACTATATGCCTGTGGTAAATTTTTTCGTATGCCTCGAAGTCTACGCTTATCTGATCTCGAACGAAAATCCTATTAAATCAACAGACTCATCAATGGGGCGCTTGAGAGTATGATCGGCAAGCATCCGCAGTTTTTCCACCAGGTGCGGTTGCGGGAAAAAGGGCGCAAGTCCGAGCAAGACGGCGGCAATAAGCACCAGGGACCAGGGGAGATTGTCAATCCATTGCAGCATTAAAATCATCCATCGACAATGGTGGTCAACCGTTCAATGGAAATGTTGCCGCCGCTGATGACCAAGACAATATTTTTCCCGTGCAGGGAACGAGAAAGCATAAGGGCGGCTGCCAGGGAGGCTGCCCCGGCCTCTTCCACCAGATTGTGACAATGCATGAGCAGTAGGCGTACCGCCTCTTCAATGGCGCTGTCTTCAACCAGAACAAAGTCATCGAGATATTTTTTCATTATGGCCTGGGTGTTGGCAAAGGAAACACGGGTGGCCAGACCTTCTGCAATGGTCTTCATTTCAGCCTCAACAGGCTGTCCCTGATGCCAGCTTTGGTACTGGGTCGGGGCCTGGGCCGACTGGACACCGATAACCTTGATTTTCGGGTTGATTGATTTCGCGGCAATAGCGGTGCCGCAGACGCCGCTGCCGGCGCCGACCGGTACGATGATAACATCAACCTCGGGCAGCTCTTCCATAATTTCCAGGCCATAGGTGCCGACTCCGTGAATGAGTGGTTCATCGGTCGGACCGACAAATGTGCCTCCCCGCTCATTGGCTACCTCGGCAATCCATTGACGGGCACTATCAAAATCCGGGCCATGAAAAATGACCTCTGCGCCCAACCCCTGCATGGCGGCAACCTTGCCGGGATTGGCTCCTTCCGGAACGGCTATTGTGGCCTGCACGCCATGGGCGCGAGCGGCAAAGGCGATGGACTGGCCATGATTGCCTGTGG
>WGCP01000188.1 GCA_015493715.1 Desulfobulbaceae bacterium | reverse complement strand
GTCCTGCAACAACCGAACTGGCCGGATAAGGATCGGCTGGAGGAAGTTCTTGCAACCATCTCCACGCTGCCGCCCTTGGTGTTTGCCGGTGAAATAAGAGACCTTAAGGAGCAGCTGGCGCAGGCATCGCGTGGGGAGGCCTTTCTTCTGCAGGGCGGGGACTGTTCCGAGGAATTTGCCCGTTGTACTGCGCCCAATATACGGGAGACTTTAAAGGTTCTGCTGCAGATGGCGGTCACGCTGACCTATGCCGGCGGCAAGCCGGTGGTCAAGGTCGGTCGTATTGCCGGCCAGTATGCCAAACCGCGTTCCGCCGACACAGAAATAGTGAACGGAGTTGAACTGCCGAGTTATCGGGGGGATATGGCCAATTCAATTGAGCCGACCCTGGAGGCGCGTACTCCGGACCCGGCTCGTCTGCTGCAGGGGTATAATATGTCGGCCGCTACCTTGAATCTGTTGCGTGCCTTCACTAAAGGTGGATTCGGTGCTCTGCACCGGGTCCAGGCCTGGAATCAGGAATTCGTCAAGCAGTCGCCTATGGGCAGGTCCTATGAGCGACTGGCCAAGCAGATCAGTCAGGCCTTGGCCTTTATGGAAACCATCGGTATAGACACCGACACGCCACAGCTTAAACAGGCCCAGTTTTATACTTCCCATGAGGCTCTGTTTCTTGGTTACGAGGAGGCGCTGACCCGTGAGGATTCGACCAGAGGCGGCTGGTATGACTGTTCGGGACACATGCTGTGGATTGGTGATCGTACCCGTCAGATTGACGGCGCCCATATCGAATTTCTCCGGGGCGTTCTTAATCCCATCGGCATGAAGGTCGGCCCCAAGCATGAGATTGACGATATTCTTGCCATTATTGAGCGCTTGAATCCAGGCAATGAACCGGGCCGGATGACCTTGATCGCACGATTCGGTGCCCGTGATATTGAAAAATATCTGCCGCCGCTTATTCGGGCGGTGAAACAGGAGGGCCTGAATGTGTTGTGGAGTTGCGATCCCATGCATGCCAATATCCGTAAGGCGTCAAGTGGGCATAAGACCAGGAGTTTTGACGACATTCTCTCGGAGCTGCGCTGTTTTTTCGAGCTGCATTGGTCCGAGGGGACTATTCCCGGCGGCGTTCATTTTGAATTGACTGGTGACAATGTCACTGAATGTACCGGCGGGGCGCGTCAATTGGCAGATGCCCAGCTTGGGGATAATTATTTGACCACCTGTGATCCTCGTCTCAATGCGGAACAGTCCCTGGAAATGGCCTTTCAGATTGCCGAAATGATACGAAGTTAATCGTTTCTTTTCCGCCCTCTATGTAGCTCGTCGAAATATTTCGACGGGCTATTTTTTTTGGGAGGAAATGTCACTTCTGCGCGGCGGCATTGAAAAGATCGATGACCTGTTGTTTGTCGGTAGCCTGCATGAGGAGTCTGCGATTGGCCTCTTGTTTAAGCAGTCGACTTATCCTGGCCAGGGAGCGGAGATATTCATCGGCCCTGCCGGTGGGGGAGAGAATCTGAACGAAAAGATGAACCGGCCGATTGTCAATGGCCTCAAAGCTGATACCGCTGCTTGAACGTCCAAAGCAGAGAACCAGACGGTCAAGACCGGGCACCTTGGCGTGGGGTATGGCGACGCCGTTTCCGACGCCGGTCGAACCCACCTGTTCTCGTTCCTGCAAAACGTTCAACAGCATGGCAGGATCAACGTCACTGCAGGAGGCATGAATGGCAGCGGCAAGTTCCTTCAGGGCCTCGTCTTTACCGGTTGATTGCATCTCCAGGATGATACACTGGTGGTCAAGTGTGAGCATTATTGCCCTAAGTCCTGGCCTGTCGGCGGTGTTTTACCGGGAGAATTTTCATCTGATCCCTATACTTGGCAACGGTGCGCCTGGCGACCTTGATTTTATCTTCAGCAAGCATTTTCGAGATTGTAT
Source organism: Desulfobulbaceae bacterium (assembly GCA_015493715.1). Taxonomy (GTDB): domain Bacteria; phylum Desulfobacterota; class Desulfobulbia; order Desulfobulbales; family Desulfobulbaceae; genus DRLX01. The sequence goes on along the minus strand of WGCP01000188.1, from coordinate 3,345 downwards.
TGTCGCTGAGCGGTTTGGTGGGGTCTTCATCGGCAATGTATCGACGAATTTTTGTTTTTATGGCTTCGGCGGCAACAACATCCCCGTCGGTGGTTGCCACTGCTGTTGAGAAAAAATATTTCAACTCATAGATACCCTGTGGAGTATGTGCATATTTATGGGAGGTTACCCGGCTGACTGTTGACTCGTGCATGCCTATATCATCAGCGACATCGCGCAGGATAAGGGGTTTGAGGTATCCTGAGCCTCGCTCAAAAAAGTCCCGTTGAAATTTGAGCAGGCTTTCCATAACTTTGTAGATAGTACGCTGCCGCTGGTGGATGGATTTGATGAACCATTCGGCATTGCGTTTTGATTCACGCAGATAGCTTTTTGATTCACTGGACATCGAGTTTCTCTGCTTGAGCAGGGCCTTGTACTCTGTCGATACTTGCAGCTTGGGCAGACCGTCATCATTGAGTTGTATAACAAAATCATCATCAATTTTATAGACATACACGTCCGGTATTACGTAATTGGTCTGTTCGTTACTGTATTCGTTTCCCGGATAGGGTTGGAGTTGTTCAATGATTTTGATCGCTTCTTTGACGAGTCGGACCGAGGACCCGGTTTCCCGGGCAATCTGGGCATAGTTTTTTGTCTGCAGCAGATTGAGGTGGGTGTCGATAATTGTGTAGGCAAGGGTCTCTTCCAGTCCCTTGCGATCAAGCTGCAAAAGTAATGATTCCCGGATATCACGGCCGGCGATTCCGGGTGGATCAAGGCTCTGTACCAGCCGAATGGCGCCCCTGGCCTCCTCTGCCGTGCAGTTGCCATAGGCGGCGATGTCTTCAATATTCGCTTCCAGGTAGCCATGACCATCGAGATTGCCGACGATGAAATGGGTTAATTTGGTGTCCAGTGCATTAAGGTCAATATGGGCCAGTTGCCAAAGCAGGAACGAATCCAGGCCGGGAGACTTGGAGATAAAATCAAACTGGGAGGGTGCGTCAGCCGCGGGCGTTTCGCGGGTAAAGGAAAAATCGGTGTCAAAGGTGTTGGCATAGTCATCCCAGTTAACTTCCGCCACCTTGGCCGGGTCTTCGCCCTCCACCTGGCTGGTTACGGGTTCTTCAGTTTTTTCAGTACGTTCAGGGGCATTCAGGTCTTCTGGATTGCTTTTTTCTTCCTGGGTGGGCAGCACCTCTTCCAGCATCGGATTTTGCTCAATTTCAGCCTGCAGAGCATCGGTGAGTTCCAGGCGGTTGAGCTGCAATAGCTTGATGGCCTGCCGCAGCTGTGGCGTCATCACCAGCTTTTGGGCAAGTTTGAGACTCTGGCGAAGTTCAAGCATCGTTTTTGTTGTTATATATGGTTCCGGTAGTCAAAGAAGATATTCGCCCTACATGCTGAAATTTTCACCGAGATACATTTTTCGGGCCAGTGCGCTTTTCGTGATATCAACAGCCGCGCCGCTGGTCAAGATCCGCCCGTCATTCATGATGTAGGCAAAGTCACAGACCTGCAGTGTTTCGCGAACATTATGGTCGGAAATGAGAATCCCCAGCTTTTTTTCTTTTAAACTGCGGATGATTTGTTGTAGGTCGGCCACCGACAGCGGATCAACCCCGGCAAACGGCTCGTCGAGCAGAATAAATCTTGGCCTGGTGGCCAGGGCACGCATGATTTCCACCCGCCGCCGCTCCCCGCCGGATAGGGCATGCCCCTTGTTGTCCGCCAGGTAGCCGATTTTCAGCTCATCCATCAACTCGTCAATGCGATTGTTGATTTCATTTTTCGGTAGTCCCAATGGTTCCAGGACAATGCGGACATTTTCAACCACGGTCAGCTTTTTGAACACCGACGGTTCCTGGGCTAGATAGGTAATACCGCGTGAAGCCCTTTTGTGAATAGGGAGGCCGGTAATATCTTCGCCGTCCAGTAAAATAGAGCCGGCCGTTGGCCGGATAAAGCCGACCATGGAGTAAAAGGTTGTGGTTTTGCCGGCGCCGTTGGGGCCCAGCAGACCAACGACCGAGGATGCGGAAACCTGGAGGTTGACCTGGTCCACTACCCGTCGGCTTCGATACTCCTTAATAAGATTTCTGGTCTCAAGCAGAGAGCAGGCCGCCGTCATTTCTTTGCGTCCGATTCCGGATGAATGACAGCTGTGACCCTGCCGGATTTTTTCTTGTCCTGCTCGACAATAGAACGTTTTTCGTCGAGATAATAGGTGATTGTCTTGCCCGACACCATGTTGGGTCCCTGCCATGCCTTGGCATTACCGCTGAGAATCATCTTGCGGTCTTTAGAAAGATAATCCATACGGTTGCCGGTGCCCAGCCAGTCACCCTGGGTAATTTCGACATTTTTCCTGCAGATAAGTTTTTTGACCTCGCTGGAGCCGCTCCGTGCTTTTTTCTTGTTCTTATCCTGGGTGTAGTAGACGGTCATCTCTTCGCAACGAATGGTCAGGTCACCCTGTTTGGCATCAACATTACCAAGAAATACTACCGAATTTTTCTGTTCCAGGGAGATCATCCGGTCGGCTTCGATATGGATGGGCGCTGAGGCCTTGTCAGAGGCAAAGGCGGCGCTTGAGAACAGCAAACAGCCGACCAGCAGAATTGTTGGGATATTTTTTATATGTATTATTTTCATAACTAGTTGAATCTATGTTTTTTTCTAAAAAAAGTAATGATCATGCATATCCGGTTTGTTTTTTGCATTGGCAATTGTACATGGTCATTTAATAAAAGTAAAGAGGTTCCGTACAGGTTTTCCATGGGAGAATCCTGCAATACAAGTGTTTACAGCCGTCTGAGGGACGGGTAATATAAACGCTTTATAATGGTGTCGGAAAAATCGTTTTCTTGTGAGCATGTGATGTGGAGAAGGTATGGAAAAAAGCATAGCCAAGGCCAATGTTCTCATAGAATCATTGCCCTATATTCGTGAATTTAATGAAAAAACGGTGGTGATCAAGTATGGCGGCCATGCCATGGCGGATGAAGAGCTCAAACGCAATTTCGCACTTGATGTTATCCTGATGAAATACATCGGCCTGAATCCGGTTATTGTCCATGGCGGAGGACCGCAGATTAATCGTTTTTTGGAAAAGATGCAGGTCACGCCCAGCTATATTCAGGGGATGCGGGTGACTGATGGCGAAACCATGGATGTGGTCGAAATGGTGCTGGTGGGCAAGGTCAACAAGGAGATCGTCGGCCTGATCAATCACTGCGGCGGCAAGGCGGTAGGGCTGTCCGGCCGTGATGGTGATCTCGTCCAGGCGAGGAAGATGCGTATTCACAGTAAATCCGATGATGCCAACCGACCGCCGGAACTGATTGATCTTGGCCGGGT
>WGCP01000187.1 GCA_015493715.1 Desulfobulbaceae bacterium | reverse complement strand
TTGCGCTGGCCATGGACGGCGGTCACCTGAAAACCGGGTCCGCCTGTCGCAGTGAACGGTTGGCAAAATACAACCGCCTCCTTGAAATCGAGGCTGTTCTCCAGGATCGTGCCCTCTATTACTGGAAATAAAGGGCTCCGACGTATAACGTCCAATTTAATTTGGGTTTCATACCCGGCCCCCTGGGAACATACGGAACTTGTGAGACCCCGTCTTCCTGCGACGGGGTTGTTGTATCCGAAAATCTCCACGGAGGATATGGCTGCCCATGTTGGAGCAAAGCCGGTCATCAGATATACTTTTTTTGTAAGCGTTCACCAGCACCCCCTCTTCGTCCGATCAGGCCTCCTTACATAGCGAGCTATAGACTCGTCGGCCTGCTTGAACGAATATGGGGCACTTCTAAACGCTTACAGGCCTGAGTTTGTTCGAAACGTGTAGCCCCAGGTGAACGGTTACCTTTTTTTGACAGGACCGCATTGGTGTGGTAAAAATTCCCATTCATTGATAACAGGCCGTAACATCATCAATTCCGCCAGTCTTTTCTTACCGTTTCCTTACCAGAAGCTCCGGCAGAAAGCCTCATCGGATACTACAGGACAAGTGCTTCCGCTTTCTAAATGCAATGAGATTTTATCCCCATCCAAAACATAAATGGTCGGCGCCATACCTGATCTTTATCGCCCTGATTGCCCTCCAAAGCCTGGCCGTCGGCATCGTTATGCTCAAGCAACATGGGATGGGCGAGGAAATTCTGCTTACCCATGCCAGGGAGATGATGCAACGGTTGGCCGATGGCGCAATTTATAATGCAAGCCATCATTTACAATCGGCGGAAAATGGGGCCCGGCTGACCAAAGGGCTGGTGGAAACCGGCATTCTCGCTCCGGAAGACACGCCGGATTTTGAGATGTATCTCCTTGAAATGTTAAAAAATAATGGGGAATTCTCCGGCCTGATTTATGGCGACAACCAGGGTAAATTTCTCTATGTCACCCGGCAGCCCTCTCTGCATGGAAATAATTATCTGACCAAGCTCATCTCCCATCACAACGGCAAAAAACACGAAGAAATCATCCAGCGTGATGAAGACTTTACCATTCAATCCCGGGCCGAGATACATGATGGTTTCGACCCAAGGGCACGGCCCTGGTATGCGGCCTTTCAACAACAAAAGGAGTTGTGGACGCCTCCCTATATTTTTTATACCTCCAGGGATCCCGGTATAACCGTCTCCCTCCCTCTTTTCGATCAAAAGGCGCGATCTTTTGGTGCATTCGGCGTTGATATTGAGATCAACAGCCTTTCCGATTTTCTTGCCCATCGTAAAATCAGCGCCCACAGTTTTGCCTTTATCGTCGCCCGTGACGGGGCCATGGCCGCCCATTCAGATATCAACCGCATTAAAAAATTTGATAAAATGGGAAATCCGAAACTGGTCAATATTGCCGATTTATCGGATGACCCGGTTGTCTCCGCCCTGTGGGTAAAAATCGGAAAGATGAATAATGAATCCCTTCTCCAGGGTTCCACCATTGATTTTACCGTTACCGGTAAAAAATATCTTGCCGTCGTTCGTTCCTTTCCCGGTAACAGCCGCTGGCCCTGGCTGATGACCGTGGTGGCGCCGGAAAATGATTTTATCGGTATTTTTCGACGGGCCAAACACCGTCATCTGTTGCAGGCGCTTCTATACAGCATATGGATTACCCTGCTCATCTTCCTCCTTGCCGCACGTTTCTTTAAACCGGTACGCCGCTTGCTGCATTATGCCCATTTTGACCCGCTTACCGACCTGTACAACCGGCGGGCGTTTTTTGAAAACTGCAATACCCTGATATCTGATACCAGGACAAAAACAAAGGCCACCCCTTTATGTCTGGTCATGGCGGATATTGATAATTTCAAAGCCGTCAACGACACCTATGGCCACGGCGTTGGTGATGAGGTGCTGATTGCCATTGCCGGACGCCTTCGGGGAGCTCTGAGTGACAAGGATCTGATCTGCAGATATGGTGGGGAGGAATTTGTAATATTGCTCTTCGGAGCGGACGCAGAGCAAGGGATGCAGGTCTGTGAGCGGCTGCGACAGGCCATCGCCGATACTCCAATCAGTACGAAAGCCGGTCTCCTCAACACAAGCTTGAGCTTCGGTGTCGCGCAATTACCGATGACAACACCCGATCTGTCCACAAGCTTAAATCTCGCAGACAAGGCCCTGCTCCAGGCCAAGAAAACCGGAAAAAACCGAGTCGTTCCAGCTGAACAGAAAGGCCCTGAATCCTAAAAAACTTATTTTTTTGTTTCACCCTCATCCGGCTTCTGCCGGTCCTTACCATTGATTGTACCCACCGCCGGCAGGTATTCCTGAAAGGCGTCGCCGTAGATTTCCCAGATGGTGATAAACAGGGCGGATATTATCGGCCCGATAATAATGCCCAGGATACCGAACAGGGCAATCCCTCCCAGGGTGCCGAACAGGACAAAGAGATCCGGCATCTCCGTGTCCTTACCCACCAGTCGGGGCCGGAGCACATTGTCCAGATTGCCGGCAATGGCGCCACAGATAACCGCCAGGATGACAACGCCTGAAAAGTTACCGGTCAGGGCGAGCACCACCAGGGCCGGTCCCCAGATAATGGCCGTGCCGAATGCCGGGATGATGGACATAACCGCCATGACCGTTCCCCAGAAAACAGCGCCCTGGATGCCGGCAAGATAAAAGGCCAATCCGCAGAGACCGCCCTGCAGCATGCCGATGATAAGGGTTGACTTCATGGTGGCCCCGGCCACCGAGGTGAAGCGGTGTAGCAGTCGTTCCTCGTCATGATGGGTAAGGGGGAGATAATAGAGAATTTTTTCAAGCAGTTCGTCACCCATGGTCAGAAAATAAAACATCACATAGAGCATGATCACCGCCTTAAACACCGCATTAACGGTCATCTTGGTAATCGAGGAAAGGGAATTGATCAGCAGGTTGGAAATCATCCCCACGGCCTGACCTGCTTTTTCAAAAATCATATCGCGATAGGGCAGAATTTCCTGGTAATAGGGAATTTTTTCCAAATAATGGGTGAGGGCGCCCGGTTCCTTGACAAAAGATTCCACCCAGGGCGTGACGGACTGACCGACATGAACGGCCTGACCGGCGACCACGGTAATAAGAACGGACAGCGGAAGGAGGATCAAAACAACAATCCCGCAGATGGTCAAAATGGAGGCCAAATTTTCCCGGCCGTTTAATCGTCGTTTCAACCTGATATACACCGGATTCACCATGGCGGAAAAGAGTCCTGCCATGAAAATGGCCATCAGAAACTGCCGAATCATGGTGAGAAACAGGGCGGATATCGCTACCACCAGGACAAGAAGTACGGCTTTATTAATCAGTGGATTTTTTACCTGCATTTTTTTCTTCCAGGTTCAAGGTTCAGGCTTGTATGGTCTGGACAGCCTCAAGGAGCGACGAGGTCAAAAGGCCAAGTTCCTGCCCGTTGATTATATATGGCGGCATCAGATAAACAAGGCATCCAAAGGGACGTATCCAGACACCCCGTTCAACAAAAAAACGCTGCATCCGCGCCATATCGACAGGCTTTTCCATCTCGACCACCCCGATGGCCCCCAGCACCCGCACATCTTTTACCCCCTCCAGGCTGCGGGCAGGCGCGAGCTCCCTCATCATCTGTTTTTCAATCCGGTTGACCTTTTCCTGCCAACCGGTTTCGAGCAAGAGATCAATGGAGGCCGATGCAACCGCACAGGCCAGGGGATTGCCCATAAAGGTCGGGCCATGCATAAATACTCCTGGAACGCCTCCGGAAATGATGTCGGCGACCTCATCCGTGGTCAGGGTCGCGGCCAGGCTCAGGTAGCCGCCGGTGAGCGCCTTGCCCAGACACATGATATCCGGCATGACCCCGGCATGATCAGCCCCAAAAAGTTTGCCGGTGCGGCCAAATCCGGTGGCAATCTCATCAAAGATCAGCAGGACGTCAAACCGGTCACAGAGGTTGCGCAGCTCCCGCAGATACCCGGGATTATAAAACCACATGCCGCCCGCACCCTGGACAACCGGCTCCAGGATAACCGCTGCCAGCTCAGTGTGATGACCTTCAAGAAGATCGGCCGTCACTGCAATATCCGCCGGCTGCCAGGATGCACCAAAACGGCATTCAGGCCGGGGGGCGAACAGCTGCCTGGCAAGTACCCCGGCAAAAATAGAGTGCATTCCGGTCACCGGGTCACAGACCGACATGGCGCCGAAGGTGTCGCCGTGATAACCGCCCCGGATGGTGAGTAAACGATGCTTTTGCGCCAGGCCCCGGGCATGTTGATACTGCAGCGCCATCTTGATGGCCACTTCAACGCTGACCGAGCCGGAGTCACAGAGAAATATTTTTTGTAATCTCTCGGGGGTTAGGGCAACAAGTTTTTCAGATACCGCAATCGCCGGTCCATGGGTCAGGCCCCCGAACATGACATGGGCCATTTTTTCGGTCTGCTTTCGCAGGGCCTGGTTGAGGACCGGATGATTATACCCGTGAATGGCCGCCCACCAGGAGGACATGCCGTCGATCAGTTCACATCCATCACCAAGCTGGATCTTCACCCCCTGTGCCGACCGGACCGGATAAACCGGCAGGGGATCGGTCATTGATGTGTAGGGATGCCAGATATGCTCCCGGTCAAAGTCAAGGGCCTGCTTATCCATTGTCAGCGGTAAATGTAAAGCCAAGCTCGACCAGGGCTGCTAGATCTTCCTTGATACCGGAGCCGACCGTGGTCAGATAGTTACCGACTATGGCGCCATTGGCCCCAGCGGTAAAACAGCGGTACTGGTCCCTGCCCAACTGTTGCCGACCACCGGCCATGCGGATAACTGCATCGGGATTGATCAACCGGAACAGGGCCACGGTAATAAGCACCTGCTGCAAAGGAAGAACGGGCCTGTCGGCAAGGGGCGTGCCCTCGATCGGCGACAGGATGTTGATAGGAATAGATTTCACCCTTAGATCCCGCAGTTCAAAGGCGAGCTCGATCCGGTCCAGTATGGACTCCCCCATACCGATAATACCTCCGGAACAGACCGACAGCCCTATCTTTTGGGCCAGTTGAAGGGTCTGCATCTTTTGGTTGTGCGAGTGGGTTGTGCAGACCTTGGGGAAATATGAAGCGCTTGTTTCCAGATTGCAGTGATAACGGCTGACGCCCATGGTTTTAAGCTTCCGCAAACCCTCCTCATCCAGCAAACCCATGGAGGCGCAAAGAGCAAGGGAGGTAGTATTTGCAATGGCCGCGTACAGGGGGCGTATTTCTTCCAGTTGTGTCTCTTTCATCCTGCGGCCACTGGTAACCAGCGACAAACGGTGCACCCCATACCGGTCATTATCCAGCGCCTGTTCAACGGCTTTTTCTTCCTCAATCAGGGTATAGGTTTCAATTCCGGTGTGATGGTGCGCCGACTGGGCACAAAATCGGCAATCCTCGCTGCAGTTGCCGCTGCGACCATTGATAATGGAACAGAGATGAAACCGGTCGCCCATGAAAAAACTGCGCACGTTATTGGCCAGGTCGCACAAAGCTCCCAAATCAGGCGTACGGGAGAGGAGAAGCGCAGTTTCCTTGTCAATGGTTTTACCATTGATAATATCATCGTAGACGTGAACAAATAACTGATTTTGCATATAATCAGCGTTCACAGTGGGGTACGGGCAATGCGGGCGGCCCCTGAACGATCATTTCGGCAATGGTCAGTTTGACACGCGGCATCAGGTGACGCTTGTCTCCAAGGAGGCGGGATTCCACCGCCACCATCTTCCGAAACAGGGGCGTTCGATCCATGGCCGGGGCATCATCGGGGCTGTCATACTTTTCCTTTACGATCTCCTGGCACCTGAAACAACCGGGAAAACGCATGGACTGACCATCGGGACGGGTCATAGTCGCTGGAATCCCATGCATCCTGCAGACCAGCATCCGATGTTTATACAGACCGCAGAGTCCCTCCATGTTCAGAGGACACATAATCTGCGGTCTCTGCTGCCGGGCCAGTTGCGCCCTGCTTTCTTCCACATATTTTTCAGCGCGTTCAACAATAAGCAGGCGTTGTTGCTTGTCCAGCTCGCGCAGACCCTGCCAGAGATAAGCCCATTCACAATAGGTATGATGGAGAAAATAGGAGTCGCAGCAGTTATCCGGGCATCCATTGCAGGTAAGACCGACTTCCGCCGCCAGCTGATCATAACCGGCTTCCATGGCACCATAAATATCGGCCAGCTCCTTGGAAAGTTCGGCGGGGAGAACAATTTCTTTATGGGGTCTACTCATTCATCTTCCTCAAAATGCTGCACCTGATAGGTGTCAATCTCAAGTTGGCCCGACTGCCAGGCC
>WGCP01000186.1 GCA_015493715.1 Desulfobulbaceae bacterium | reverse complement strand
GGAAAGAAACATCGTGAAACCGGACATGCCCAACCGGCTGTTTTATTTTTTTGGTGTCCGAATAGGTGGTGGTCGGCAGGTTAAAGATATCCTGCAGTTCCTTGCGGTCGATAAAAAAAGACTGGAACCTTGTCCAGAGGGAAAGAGCCCGCTGCACCGGCTGCATAATTCTGCCGGACAGCAGGACACAGGCGGCAAGTCCACCGGTCCCCATGTCGCCGTGGATAACCTTGAGCGCCCCGAACGACACCACGGCAACCGTCATAATCTGGGAAAAAATTCTCCCACAGTTTATGGCAATATTATTGGTCAGGGCGACCTGGTAATGGGACGAAGAAATCCTGGTCTGCAGACGGTCGTTGCGGCGGAGAAAAAATTTTTCCAGGCCGAGTCCCTTCAGCGTATGAATCCCGGACAGGGTTTCGATGATAAAATTATAGCGTATTTTTCCTGAAAAATCCTGCTCCCGGACCTGTTTACGCAGCTTGTAGCCGACAAACCAGGCCAACAGGCTGAACGCACAAAACAGTCCCAGGGGAACAAAAACAAGATTGCCGGCTATATAGTAGATAAGAAAAAGAAAGATAAAGATAAACGGCAGATCAACAATGGTAAGAAGGGCCTGTCCGGAATAAAAGCCGCGCAGACGGCTGATTGAGGCCATTTTCTGCAGATAGGTGCCGGAACCATGTTCCTCAAAACGCTGCATCGGGGATTGCAGGATATGTTCCATGGCGCTGCAGGAGATTTTATGTTCAAAAACGGCGCCTGACCATGAGGTAAGATAGGAACGGGCGATGCGCAAAAACATCTCGAGGAAAACGGCGGTAATGACGCCCAGAACAAGCAGGGTCAAGGTGCCCACTCCATGATGCGGCAAAATACGATCATAAGTCTGCAGCATCATAATGGGCATGGCCAGAGCCAGCAGATTAACGACAAGGGAAGAAAGCACCAGGTGAATCAGATTGACCCGAAATTCATGGGTCATCATGGTCTGGGGCGCTGGCGGCATGGCTGACTCTCTTTCGAAAAACCGTTACGTTGACAAAGCTCTGTGCAAAAAGTGTATAACTATAAGTAGTATATGGAAATCAACGCACAATGCAAGGCGGTTTTTTGTACGCCTCATTTTTCTTTCTCCCGGCCTATGGGAAATATGAAGAAAATAGAATTTTTAATTTTTGATGAACTCGTAAAAAATCCAATTTTTTCAAAGATGGCTAAGTAAAAACATAGATATACAAGGAGTAGTGTTCCGGGGCGGGTCTCAATTATACAGGTAGTATGTTGTGAATCGCCTCGGGACACACGACGCAGTAGATCGAAGTTTTTACGACGCCATCTTTTTTCACTTGCCGGACAGGTCATAATGCTTTTTTCAATTCCACCTTGATTTTTTCTCTTTGCGTATGACATAATGCATGTAGTGTAATGTGCATAGAGGGTTTTATTCTCCTCATGCCCCTGTTTTTTATTCGGAAAACAAACAGGATACCTTTTTATCAAGGTGGCCGGCACGGCCGAAATACAACACAGATAAGGCGGAAAAAATATGCGTTGTCCAAAATGCGGGTATATCTCTTTTGATACTCTTGGTTCCTGCAAAAAGTGTAAAAAGAATATTGGTGAGCTTGTCGAAGAACTTGAGGGAACGGTATTTGAGTCCCCGGCACCGGTATTTCTCCACATTGAGCCGGGAACTACCTCTTCTCCGGCAGAGAAGAATACTGAAGACGGCATATCCGCCGAGGAGAAAGAAGCAGGCCCGGCATTCCCTCCCATAGTGGAAGAAGAGCCGGAAGACGTTGCTATGGATGGCGAGACTGAGACGGATGGAACCATTGCCTTTGAAGACTTCGAGGAAGTGGAAACAACGAGTGAGATGGTCCTTGACGATGAAACGATGAATGAAGTTGGGACGGAAAGCGACGATCTGCAACTTGATTTCGGCGACATTGATATTTCCGACCTGGCGCCTCCGGAAACAGATGCCGAAGTCAGGGCGACAGAAAGCCTGACCCTGGATGATGACATTGAAACGATTGCCGAAATGCCCGCCGACGAGACGCCGGCCCCATCATTGGTAGCGCCCGGATCAGGACTTGAAGACCTGCAGGTTGACAACCTTGACCTTGACTCTCCCGCACCGCTGGTCTCAGGGAGCAAGGTCGGTGATAAATTAATGCCCTCGGTCAAAACCGGAACGGCACTTGATGATTTTGATTTTGATCTCGGCGAATTAATAACCGAAGAAAAATAGAGAAAACTATTGACAGGAACAGGATATATTTGCTAATAAATTGCTTTTTAACAGCTTAGGTGCCGGGATAGCTCAGTCGGTAGAGCAACGGACTGAAAATCCGTGTGTCCCTGGTTCAAATCCTGGTCCCGGCACCAGTTTTTACATATAAATCCAACAGGTTGAAAAGCCTG
>WGCP01000185.1 GCA_015493715.1 Desulfobulbaceae bacterium | reverse complement strand
CCAGCTTTTCTTCAGGACAGACGCCGATAAGAGGAACTCCCTGGTCAATACTGTCACCCGGTGAGAAGTAGAGTGAGTGGAGGATTCCCGCCTCGCCGTCATAGTACACCGGCGTATCCCGTTTCATCAGCGACATGGTGATAATCTCATCACCCGGCTGAATAACGATTGAGCGGGCCCCTTTTTGATCAATCCGGGATTGAATATCCATAGAAAAATAATACCTGGCCCGTTCAGGCGCAGGAAAGAGATAGAGGACCTCCTGCAGGATGGACTCAATGATCTCTTTTTTCTTTAAGGGGTGACGAATGGTCAACAATTTTGTTCCCGCTTCGACAAATTTTCCCTCAACCTCTTTGTTCAGATAGGAAACAGTGCCATTGGTTTTGGAGGTGATTACCTTGGGGTTTCGTTCCCTGGTAATCTCGTAGAGCGGCGAGCCCGGTTTATGGTGCCACTTACCGCTAACGCCCTGCACTTCCGCCTCATATTCAACAAGAAAACGCACCTCCCCGGCATGGACTGCGAACATATCCACATAATCATAGGGATCAGAGCGATACTTGCTGAGAATTTTATCAAAATGAATAGAATCGGATGCCATAAAAAATGTTAAAAAAGATTTTTTAGTTGAAAAACATTGGTTCCCATGAGTGTGCCATGCCGGAGCCAATGCTTTTCATTGTTTTTCGTGGCCGGCCAATCTGGTCCAGCCATGCCGGTTTATTCGGAAATAACCTTCGGAATATTATTATTCCGGAATATTTTCGTCGTTCGAAATCGTTTGAGCTCAGGGGCAAGCGGGATTTGTAGCACTGACCTTTGAATAAACTGTAAACTTGATTGCAAGGCTGAATTCCGGAAAACCGCGCTGCCCGCTTGTCCCTTGCAGCGTTTTGTTGGGTTAAGTTTTCATGTTTTTAGATTTATCTCTTTGTTCTGATGATAACGATGAGAATGAGCCAAGATATAAATAAAGGGAATCGGCAAGCCAGCGTGAACCTAAGCCAAAATCCCAATGAGAATTGTACCAGTAATAAATATGGAGATAACTATAATACTCATGGTAGGTTGCACTAAAGTTACCTTCTGAGTCGATTTTTTCAGACCAAACAAGGTCTCCATTGCCGACCATTTTCATATCGTCAGGTAAATACTGAACCTTGTCCTCGTTAACAGCAAACGTGATAAATAGATTTGTTTGGAATGCCTTTTTACTTAATATTTCGACCAGATGCCGAGGAGCATCTCTCCCAGCTTCAACAACTCGACAAACAAAGCTTTTAATCAAATATTTGTATAGATTTCTTTGCCCTTCTTCGGAGTTTTTGCCATAGATTTCAGCCAAGTTGATTATTCGCTTTTTAAGGATATTCTTTTCATTGCTATCCACATGGTCAATGAATTTGGAGTATGCAATGTCGAACCTTTGAGTATATGCGCCATTGCATTCTTTACATAAACTTTTTTTATATTTTAAATATTTTGAATTTGGCCCTTGCACAGGAATTTCTTTTCCGCTTTTAACCATGACCAAACTATTCTCATTTTTATATGGCCCTTTTCCATGAATGTTTATTAAGTCACTTTTTTTGATTCTATGTTCACCAGAATCAGCGATATTGCCACAAATCCAACATTTCATATTTTTGGGAACCCAACTACGGCTTATCTGTTGTGGCTATGACCTGAAAATCTGGTCCAGCCATGCCGGTTTATTTTTGCGCAGGTCGATGCGGCGAGAACTCCGTGGTATTGAGGCCTTATCAAACCGATCTGCGGGTTAGCCTGGATTCATTACAACGGATTTTTCATCACTTGCGATGTTCAATAAACCAAGCAGGGTAGTCTATCCAGCCACACGGGATGAATATCGTCCTTTCATCATGGCCGGGTATTGAGTATAGTTGCCGGATAATTATTTTTGTAACTGGTCACAGGGCATGTAACCACGTGTTTTCATATTGCAAAAAGTTTCAAGTAGTCTCAGGTTCCCCGAATTTGTGCAGGTAAGCGGAGCGTATCGGAGACTCCGAAGACGGGGTGTCTGTGACGACTTATTTATTTTTCCATAACCCTGACAGGGAATGTATACTGAGAGTTGCAACGGATAGCAAGGGTATTTTCCCCCCTGCCCGCACCCAAATACTGTAAAAAGAAGTGCCGGAATGAACAAGGAT
>WGCP01000184.1 GCA_015493715.1 Desulfobulbaceae bacterium | reverse complement strand
TGGCCTGGCGCACCGTAAAAAGTCCAATTTTTTTCAAAGATGGCTAAGTAAAAACATAGATATACAGGTAAGTGAAGCGAAGCGTAGACTCCGAGGAGTGATGTTCCGGGGCGGGTCTCAACTATACAGGTAGTATGTTGTGAATCGCCCCTGGACACACGACGCAGTAGATCGAAGTTTTTACGATGCCATCAAAGTTTTGTAGCGCAAAAAGCCGTGCAGCGCAAAATATTTTGTGTTGAAACGCTCTCTTTCTCATGCTTCCAGTTGCACTGCCTGCACATCCGTTTTCATAATCCGGAGCATTCTGGCCTGATCCGTGGTCAACCCGAGCATTTTTTGCAAAAGTTCAAAGGGACCGACCCCGGCCCTCCCATGCGGATGCACCAGGACAAGCTCGATTATGGTCTCATGGCAGCTGACCGAGGTAACCAGGGGCCTGATATCCAGGGTCTTTCGTTTCCGCTTGCGAAAACGTTCGATAATAAATTCCTTCCCGGCAAGAAATTTTTGTACCCGCTGCCGGAGTTCCTGATCCGAAAGAATCTCGCTGCCGGGAAGCGATGACCTTAGAATCCGATAGGTGGCCTGCAGGTCGGATTGTTGCTTACCGGGAGCCATTTCAACTTCGATTACGCGAATGGTTTTCGGAAATTCCCGATTCAAGACCTCAACAATTGCAGCGGTATCTGCAATCGGCCGGGCAAGGTCCACCAGAAAATGTTCAACCAGGCTCTCCATACCGACCGGCAGGGCCTGACTGAATGATACCCGGGGCGATGGATTGTAGCCCCTGGAGAATAGGACCGGCAAACCGGCCCGGCGCAGAACCCTGAAAACAAGTTGCAACAGTTCCAGGTGTCCATAAAAACGGCTGTCGCCCAATCTGGAATAATGAATCGCATAGCGAAAGGAAAGTTCCTCATTCGGTAGCGGCTTAGTTACAGGCATAGCGGAAGGACGGGGGCAGCTCTTGATTGTCTGCGGATAGATTGTTGCAAAATCACAGAGACCACATTTCTGGCATCCATGGTTCCGACAATCCGGGGTGTAGCTCCGTTCCAAAGCATGCTGCCATTCCTGCTCAAGAAATGCCCGATCCACGCCGCAATCAAGATGGTCCCAGGGCAGGGGTTCATCCAGGGTTCTGGAACGGAGATAGGAATTCAGATCCAGGCCGCATTGCTCGGCAGCGTTTTGCCAGTTTTCCAGGCGAAAATGTTCCGACCAGCCATCCAGACGAACCCCGGAGCGCCAGGCCGTTTCAACAAGCTGTGAGAGTCTGCGGTCACCCCGGGAAAAAACACCTTCCAGCAGGGAGGTATGGGCATCGTGCCATTTCAACTTAAATCCCTTCCGGGGCAGGATCTTTTTCAGCCGGTTAAGACGCGCCTTTGCCTCGTCAAGATCGAGCTGACCATGCCACTGAAAAGGGGTATGAGGCTTAGGGATAAAGCAGGCAACGCTGACGTTTATTTGCACCCTGCCCTTTTCTCCTGCCTGGGCCCTTGCCTTTTTGGCAAGCTCAACGATGGCATCCACGTCCTCTTCGGTTTCGGTGGGCAACCCTATCATAAAATAAAATTTTATCAGATTCCAACCGGCGGAAAAGGCATCGCGACAGGTAGCCAGCAGATCCTCTTCAGTAATACCCTTGTTGATCACCTCACGCATACGGTCGGTCCCGGCTTCGGGCGCAACCGTAAAGCCGGTCTTCCGCACACGCTTAATCTGGGCGATGATCTCCGGAGTCAGAGTGCCGACCCGCATGGAGGGCATGGAGACGGAAACATATTCATCGGCAAACCTGTTCATCAAACTGGTCAACGCCTCGGGCAGACAGGAATAATCTCCGGTGGACAACGACAGCATGGCCAGTTCATCAAAGCCGCTGTTTGCTATCCCCTGCTCCGCCAGTTCAAGAATATCCTCCACGCTGCGTTCCCGAACAGGACGATAAATCATGCCCGCCTGACAAAAACGACAGCCTCTGGTGCAGCCGCGTGCAATTTCAATTCCCAGGCGGTCATGAACGGGTTTGACGATCGGCACCAACGGTTTACTCAAGACGGCAGGATCGAGAAGTCTTGCTACTACACGACGGCGGACCGTTTCGTACCCCTTTGCAAGAGGCTGTATCCCAAGAAATGTTTCTCCGTCATACAACGGTTTAAACAAAGCGGGAATATACACTCCGTTTATTGCGGCCATGCGGAGCAGTATTTCATTTTTGCCAAGTTCCTGCTGTTTTGCCGCCTGTAGACACTCGCCCAGCTCGAGAATAACCTCTTCGCCGTCCCCGAGAACAATGGCATCAAAAAAATCAGCGACCGGTTCCGGATTCAGGCAGCAGGATCCGCCGCCGATAACAAACGGATGACTCTCATCCCGATCACAGGCCCGAAGGGGCAATCCCGCCAGATCAAGAACGGTGAGGATATTGGTATAACATAACTCATAGGGAAGGGTGAAGCCAAGAACATCAAAATCAGCCAACCGCCGATGGGACTCCAGGGCAAAGAGCGGTACATCGATCCTGCGCAACTGGGCCTCAAAATCAATATCAGGAGCATAGCAGCGCTGAGCGAGAAAACGATCATCCTGGTTGAGAATATGATACAGGATCTGTAACCCCTGATGAGACATTCCTATTTCATACAGATCAGGAAAAATAAGGCAAAAACGAACAGCCGCCGAAGACCAGGATTTATTGATGGAATTAAGCTCACCTCCGATATACCGGCCGGGTTTTTTCACCAGCGGCAGAATTGCTTCAATGGATGAAAAAGGCGTGTCCTCTTTTTCGGGAATTATTTCGGTATTGATCCAATAGTCGTCGGTGGTTGACCGTCCTTGGTCACCATCGGAAGTTCTCTTCTGTTTCATTGACTTTATCACATTTCCAGCGTAAACTTTTTAGTGAAGACACCTGCATGATGCTACAGTACCCCATACCGGCCGCAGAATAAACACTATACATCAAAGATAATTCTTATCGGAACAATTGTATCGTGTACAAAAATATTGTGTACAAAACCGTCGTCTCTCCAGCAACGAGTCCAGCTATGAATAAAATATTCGGATCAGTCTTTTTCTTCTATTTTTTCCTAACGATTTTTCTTGTTTCTGTCCAGGCCGTAGAAAAGCCGACTCTGGAAAGTATTACCTTTAAGACACTTGATACAAAAAGGGAACAGGTAACATTTAAACTCAACGGCACCTATATTCCAAAAACCTTTGCCATCAAAGGAAAAAGTCCCCGGGTGGTCTTTGATTTTCCGAAGACGGGAATAGCACGAACGATGCCCAACAGCATTCAAACCGATGGCGCCTACGTCAAACGGATCCGCATAGGTCTGCATACCGGAGAACACCCTAAAACCAGAGTTGTTTTTGACCTTACCGATAAGCAGAAAATCGATTTCAAGCAACATTTCGACCAGATCTCCAATGCACTGACTATATTGATCTTTCCGGTAACAAGCCCTCCCGACGAAACCGATGTACAAAAAAGGAAAAAAACCGGGAAGGCAGAGGACAGGAAGGTTGGACAACAAAAAAAGAATACCGTAGCCAAATCCAACGCCCTGGCCGGATCACCGGCTGCTGCCTCGGTTGCGGCCGGACAAAAAACAGTCTCCCCAACGAATCCTGTGCCAAAACCTGTTGAAACCGGCACAAAAGGAAAAAACAGTGTCGACAATGCGGAGACAAAGAAAACAGAATCAGCGGTAGCGATTCCTCCGGAACCGGTTGCGGCCGCAACAAAAGAGCAACCCGCAGAAACAGTGAAGCCTGTTGCCAAGGCCGGTAACCAGCCGGTGGTGAAACAACAGGGAACACCCGTTCTCCAATCCGTCACCTTTGATAATACGACAAATCGCGGCGAGATGATCCAGTTTAAACTGACCGATTTCCATCCACCGACGGTCTTCGGTATTGAAAAAGGACTTCCCCGGGTTGTCTGCGACTTTCCTAACACCCAAGCGGGTTCTACGTTGAAAAATATCATTAAAGCCAATGGCCGCTATGTAAAAACCATTCGCATAGGCCGACACAAGAACCCTGATAAGATTCGAGTAGTCATTGATCTTGAGGCAAACAATAATTACGATCTTCAGCAGATTTTCTTCAAAGAGGATGATCTTTTTGTTATCATCGTCAATACATTACACTCCGTTCCGACCGAGCAAGCGGAAAAATCGAACGCCCCGGCCAAAAAATAGCAATACAATGACTTATCTTTCGCATTTTATCCGGCCTTGACAAATGAAGGACTGTGCACAATCGGGCAGGAATGATTTTTTTCTCTCTTGTCCTACAGGATACCGCAATTTTTTTTCTGGACCACGGCGAAAAAACATAAATTTTATTGGACTGCAGAAATATCAGGGCCCCAGCCCCGTATCATCAAAATTGTACTGCGATATCAACAAAAATAGGCTTTCCCCTTGTATCGGCCTGAAAAAAGATATATAAGCACAAATGATTTGCCGTACCAGCTGCTCTTATCTGAAAGCAGCCCATGAGGCGTTGTTATTCCTGGTTCATTTAATAACAGCGAAACAGTATCATTGTTGGTACTGTTACCCGAAAAACCGATCCAGTCCATGCTGGATTATCAACAGATAGGTGAATGTCATGACAATGCATATAGAACAGGACAGGGAAGCATGTAAAGGGTGTGCGGTCTGTGTTGCGGCCTGCAAGAAAAAACATAACGGCGTCGCCATGAGTACCTTTCGAAGGGGTCTGAACGAGTTTATCAACTGTACTGCCTGCCGCGACCTTTCCTGTATTCGTGTCTGTCCCACAGGTGCCATGAAAATGCATTTTCTTGGTGTTCCTATTGTGGATGTAGAGGCATGCATCGGTTGCGGAAAATGTGTTGACGCCTGCAGAAATCATGTCCCGCAACTCATTGACGGCAAGGCTGTAAAATGTGACATGTGCGTTGACAGGCAACTTCAAGGCAAAGACCCCTATTGCGTTAGCGCCTGCAAACGTGGGCGGCTCAAGGTCATTGACGGCATCCTTGGTTGAAATCCCCTTTTCCTCCTTGAGATAAGAACCAAAATATTTTTGTATTATGCTCAATCGGCCCTTCCGGGTCATAGAGTTGTATGATCCGGAAAGGACCCACATAAATGAACCGGCCTGCCGCAAAGGGACAGGATATTCGACCTGATCTACGCAATAAATCGCACCTTTTAACCTCTTGAACCTTGTATGTACTCATTTCTTTTTCAACCGGACAACGGCATAATAGCCGATATGGTCTGAAGCAGACCAGTATTCCTCATCGACCAGCCCTCCATCCAACACATCGAATCGCCCCTTGTCGACCAGGATATAATCAATACGTTTTCCCCAATGTTCGCCGTGCTTTCCAGGATACGTGCCTCTTGTTTCCGCATAGCGGGCATGACTTGTTGCCGCCTGATAGACGGTATCCTGTAAGCGCGGCCTAATAATTGACCATCGCTTATCTCCCGGCCTGATATTAAAGTCGCCCAGCAGCACCACGGGATCACCCTGTTTATTGATCAATTCCAGGGTCCTGTACAGGGCTGCTCCATCCCGCTGGTCCTTGTCCTTATGTACGATCACAAATACACAGCGTTGACCGAAAACATCTATGTGAGCGATACAATTTGCCCGGGTATTGCCACGGCCGGAACTTATCTCCTGTCGAGTGACATGCCGAATTGGAAATTTCGATAAAACGGCAACACCCCACCAGACACCATATTTTTCCAGCCCATGCGGAACATAGGCGTAATTCATATTCAATGCCTTGGCGATGGTGGCCGCCTGGTTCTCGCCCAGCACCTCCTGCAACCCGACGATATCAGGATCAACGGATCGGATGGCAGCTATAATCGGCCGCAGTTTCGGTTGCAATTTATCCTGGGTGCAATTCCATTTTGTTGCATAATGAGAATACTTCTCAGTAGTATCTGTTTTCGCCAATTCACCTATCATTTTCAGGTGGATTGACAGCCAAAATGGCTCATTTTGTAGAGGATGCTGCAAAATTTTATGATAAAAACTATCATGATTTGATAATCATTCACGTTTTCGA
>WGCP01000183.1 GCA_015493715.1 Desulfobulbaceae bacterium | reverse complement strand
CCCTGGGTTCCAATGCGCCTCACATTGAGGATCTTGAACAGCATAATTGTCATTATATCCTTGGAGTCAAAGAAGGAGACCATAAATTTCTCTTTGAGTATGTTGAGCAGGCTGTCAAAGAGGGCAGCGCCATTGAACTGGCCATAGCTGATGAGAAGAAGGAGAACATTAACCACTATTTTCATATCGTTTATGATGTCCCGCTCAACAAGTCAAACCAGGATCGCCGTGTAACCTTTGTCGAGTACTGGGAAGAAAATACCAAGACAGGGCAAATTCAACGTTTCAGCTGGATTACCGACCTGGATATAACCGAGGACAACGTTTACCTGTTCATGCGCGGTGCCCGTGCCCGCTGGAAGATAGAGAACAAGACCTTCAACACTTTGAAAAATCAAGGATATAATTTTGGTCACAACTATGGCCTTGGCAAGAAAAACTTGTCGGAAGTGTTTGTTTTCCTAGTGATGCTGGCTTTTCTTGTTGACAAGATCCAGCAGTTATGCTGCCCTCTGTTTGATGCAGTATGAAAAAGTGGAAGACGAAACGATCCTTCTGGGAGAAGGTTCGCTTTCACTTCCATGGATTTATAATTGATACCATGGAGGAACTATATCGTTCCCTGCTGGATCATAAACAAGTCCCGCTACCGCAGTAAGACGGTAGGCAGGGTTATTTCAAAGATCAGTTCCCTGGTTCAACAATATCGAGCCGGGACGACGGAATAACTCCGTTCTAAAAATGGTAAATTGTACCAAAATTTGGCGATCTTCGTGGCCGTGCTGCCGTCTCAGGGGCATGTTTTTTGCTCTGGCAACATCTTGGCGGCCTAATTTTAGCCTTTCAGGCGGCTAAACAGTGCCGTCCGGGAATAGCTGTGAAAAGGAATTCATATTTCCAGTATGCATCCTTTCACAGCTTGAACTTGAAACAAAATCCGACATCTTGTCGGATATATTTTCAATCGCGGGTTCAAACTATTTGTAAGTTCCGCCCATTGTTATAACAACAACCTTCACTTGCCGACCTACAGGAGTTTATTTAGTGCAAGGTCGGGTAAATACAGAATTCGGGAGACTCGGCAAATGGATATTTGTCTGCGGTTTTCCCTCAACAGTTTTGGAAAAATTTTATGGCCACCAGAAAAAAAAATCCCATATGGGCCTTCTTTGCCTCGGTTAAGCTGGCTCTTTTTCTTCTCTTTATTCTCGCCGCAACCTCGATATTCGGCACTGTTATTCAGCAGAACCAGCCGGCGGCGCAATACGTCAAAGAATATGGTGAAAATCTCGCCCACCTGTTCCGGATACTTGATCTTACCGACATGTATAACTCCTGGTGGTTTCTCAGCCTCCTGGGAATTTTCAGTCTTAATCTTATTGTTTGCAGCCTTGAACGAATCCCAAATGTCATTCGTCTTCTCAGGAAAGACAACCTGACCATAAAGCCTGAACGGCTTGCCAAGATGGGAATCAGGAAGACACTTGCCCTGCCCCTTCCGCTTGAACAAAGTGTGCAGCGTGTGGGCGATTATTTACACAGCAAAGGATGGAAAACCAAAAAAAGACAGAAGGACGGAGGTATCCTGCTCTTCGCCCAACATGGTGCGTGGACCAGGTTTGGAGTGTATATCGTCCATCTTTCCATCCTGGTCATCCTGGTCGGGGCGGTCATCGGCTCGCCTACCTTTGCCAAAAAAGTGCTCCACAATGAAAAATTCGCCTTTAAAGGCTCAATTATGATTCCAGAGAGCCAGGAAACCAATTTTATTTATTCCTTCACTAACGGCAAGAAAATAGATCTGGGATTCACCGTCCACTGCAGTTATTTCACCATTGACTACTACGCAAACGGCATGCCGAGAACCTACCTTTCCAAGGTGACCATTCTGGAAAACGGGAAACCGGTCATCTTAAAAGACGGCTCAACCGTGCATGATCTCAAGGTTAACAAACCGCTCACCTATAAAGGGATCACCTTTTATCAATCATCCTATCAGCCCTACTCGGATTTTTTGACTGTGCTGGTCAATACAAAGACCCATGAAAAACAGACCAGGATCATTGGCGGCGGCAAACAGATCAAATCAAAAATGCAGCCGATTTCCTTTGGTATTATCAATCAGGAAGTTCGTGGAGAGGCCGTACAGAGAATGAAAATATGGTTCTCCGACAACCAGGCGGATCCAGCAACCTTCTGGGTAAACAACGGCCAGAAGGCTATTATTAAACGTCCCGCCGGCGAATATGAACTAACGGTCAAGCAGCTCTATGCAACCGGCCTGCAGGTCACCAAGGATCCGGGGGTCTGGTTTGTCTATATTGGTTGCGGAATGATGCTTGTCGGTCTTTTTGTCGCCTTTTTCATGTCCCATCGAAAGATCTACGCTTTTATCAGGGAAGAAGCCGGGCAAAGCACGCTGATTTTCGCTGGCAGTGCCCATAAGAATAAGGTAGGCTTTGAAAAAGTATTTTCTAAACTGGTTGATGAATTTCAAAAACAGATGGTCTGATCTTCCTCCTGACGCCTGAAAATTCGGGGTCCGTGTCACTAAAGGAAAGGTGATCCCCCTACAATCAATTGAACTTCATGGAATAACGAATGAACAGCTCACAACTTTTCGGCATCACGACGCTTTGTTACCTGCTTTCTGCGATTTTTTACGTTGCCCTGCTGGTTTTCAAAAATAAAAAAGTCGGCACCATCGGCCTCGTATTTGCCATTATCGGTGTTATTATCCAAACAGTGGCCATCGGGCTGCGTTGGCAGGAATCCTATCAGATGGGAATCGGCCATGCGCCGCTCACCAACATGTATGAATCCCTGGTTTTTTTCGCCTGGTGCACCACTTTGTTTTATATTTTTATGGAGTTTAAATTCAAGGCACGGGTAGTGGGGGCCTTTGTCATGCCCTTTGCGGTGGCGGCCATGGCCTATGCCTCGTTTGCCAAACGAATCAGCCAGCAGATTAATCCGTTGATTCCTGCCCTGCAATCAAACTGGCTCCTTGCCCATGTTATTACCTGCTTTATCGGCTATGGCGCCTTTGCGGTCGCCGGTGGCCTTGGCTTCATGTACCTGCTTAAAAAATCCGGGATCAAAAAGGGAAAGGATCAGGATTCTTTTACCGGCTCCCTGCCTGAGTTGAAAGTCATCGACGACCTAACGCATAAAACCATTATTTTCGGATTTATGTGGCTGTCCGCCGGTATCATCACCGGCGCGGTCTGGGCCAATGAGGCCTGGGGCACTTACTGGAGCTGGGACCCAAAAGAAACCTGGTCGATCATTACCTGGTTTGTCTATGCCTCAACGCTGCATGCCCGCTTTACCCGTGGCTGGAGCGGCAGCCGTATCGCCTGGCTGGCAATCCTTGGTTTTGTCTCCGTGTTTTTCACCTATTTCGGCGTTAACTTTCTCCTCTCAGGCCTGCACAGCTATGGCGCAAGCTGAAAATTCAGACCGGTTCAGTGAAATGCCTCACATAAAAAAAGGCCGCCCTTCATGGGCGGCCTTTTTTATTGCCTTGCTTATTTGATCCTCTATATATCGCGGCTATATTTTCATTTTTTATGCTATCAATTCATCAATAAGGCATTAGGGTTCCATGAAAAATTAGTATTTTTGCTCAAGATCAGATAAGCGTAGACTTCGAGGCATGCGAAAAATTTTACCACAGGAGTCACGCCTTTAGCGTGGTTCCGAGGATAAAATTTTTCGCATAACGCCGAGGTTAGGCGAGGTTGTTACTGACCGCCCATATAGAGCCATTCCATGATCGCCTTAATAGAGCCACCTGAAGATCGGGCTAATGAAGCCACCCTGTGACCGGGGTAATAGAGCCGCTTCAGGATCGGCCTAATAGAACCACTTAATCAGAGTTTCGAATTTCCTATCCCATTAGATACTATGGTTGACAGTTAAGCAAAAAAGACCTGCCATCCTTGCAACGTGGGTTATATTGAGGCATAAAAATATCAACATCAATACAGTGCCATAACCAAGGAGGCAGGTCATGAAAAAAACAGTAAAGTATATCGGTTTGGATGTCCATAAAAATTCAATATCCATAGCAGTCGCAGATCAAGGACGTGATTCCGAGGTAAGGTATTATGGAAAAATAGCGCATAATATGGATCAATTG
>WGCP01000182.1 GCA_015493715.1 Desulfobulbaceae bacterium | reverse complement strand
TTGACGATAGCGGTAGAGATGCCGTATTTCATCAGCATGATGAGGTAGGTGCGATCCAGATACTTACGCAGGTGATCAGCAACACCATTGGAAACATTCGAAAGACCGACCGTGGAACCGGAACCGGGGGCGATATCGGCCAGCATCATCATGAATTCCAGGCCGGAGGCGATCTGATCGGCGCCAAGTGTGATAGGCGTTCCGATGGGATCAAAAAGAATCTTTTCATTGGGAATCCCGGCCTCATTTAAGGCCATCATCAGATCAACCGCCATGGCGGCCCGCTCATTTGAATCACGCGGCATACCGTCCGGACCCCAGAGCAGAGCGATGACATCACAACCCGCCTCTGCGGCCACCGGAATCAAAGCCTCCATGCGTTCGGGCTGTGCGGAAATGGAATTCATAATTGCCTGGCTCTTATTGGTGACCACCTTAAATCCGGCGGCCATGGCATCAGTATTGGTGGAATCCAGACAGAGGGGAGTATCCACAGCCGCCTGTACGGTCTCAACAACCCAGGGCATAAGCTCGGTACCGTCTTTGCGTGCAGGTCCGATATTCAAATCAAGATACGTGGCCCCGGCAGCCGTTTCTTCCTTGGCCATCTCCCGGACCGGCCCGGAATTTCGTTCTTTCATGGCATTGCCGCTGCGGGTTCCCATGATATTTATACTCTCGGCGATTGCCTTAACCGTTAATGCCATTGTACTCTCCTTATCTGTAATCTTCTCAATACGTATCCTTCAAACGGCTTGTCCACACGACCGGTGATGAAAAAGCCTCTGAAAACCTACCCGATAGTCGGGAACAAATGGTTTACCCCGCCGGTCCGGCACCCATTTTCCCGCTACAGAACTTGATAATTTATCGTATTTTAGCGCAGTTGTCAAACTGCAAATTCCTGTGACTCCAGAAGGAATCCTCTAGTTATGCTGGGGACAACTTGAAGAGAAGCTCTTTCATTCTACTGGTAACCGATTAAAATCAGGGGAAATATAGCGACCACAGCAAGATGACCAACTCTGCATTCCCCAACGAAGAGAGGTATGGATAAGAATCATTAACATGAAGGAGTTAAGAACAGAGGACACTTAGGAAAAAATGCAGGGCAGGGCGGCAGGGCCGACGGAATTAGATTGTCTTATCTTTCGGAATGGCTATTGTTTCTTCATCGTATCGGTAAACATTTTTCAGCCCTGCAACAGGGGAAAATGTAAAACAACTGGGTCAAGGAGAATATTATGGGTGATCAATACAAACAACACGGCGCCTTCAGTTGGTGCGAACTCATAACACCGGACGTCGATGGAGCGAAAAAATTTTATGCAAAGCTTTTCGGCTGGTCTATGGAAGAATATCCCATGGAAGGCATGTCGTATACGGTGGTCAAAGCCGGAGGCCGAGAAGTCGGCGGCATAATGGCTACGCCTACTGAAGCGGAAGGAATGCCGCCGGTGTGGGGAGCCTATGTAACGGTTGATGATGTTGACAAAACTGCGGCCGACGTGGTTGCGCTGGGAGGCAAGGTATTTATTGAACCACGAGACATTCCTAATGTGGGAAGGTTCAGTGTGATCCAGGATCCACAGGGAGCATATATTTCCGTCATCACCTATATCGACAAGGTAAAGAACGCATAAACGACAAGGATTCCTCTATAGAAATAGAGAGAAAATGAACGTGTAGACCCCTATCACGGTTTATCGCCTCTTGAGGAAACGCATTGATTTTCGCAGCTTCATTGCCGACCTGACATCCCGTCAAAATGATGCTGTAAAAAGCAGCCATAAGGGTAATTTAATCCCCGAGATAGGCCTTAACGATGGATTTATCGTTGCGTAGCGTCTCAGCGTCGCCGGTAATGACAATTTTGCCGGTCTCCAGGACATAGCCGTGTTCGGCAAGCTGCAATGCCACCCGGGCGTTCTGTTCAACCAGCAGTATAGTGACCCCTTCTCTATTCAGACGCAGAATAATGCGCATGATCTCTTTGACGAGAAAGGGGGCAAGCCCCATGGAAGGTTCATCGAGCAAAAGAAGTTTAGGTCTTGTCATGAGCGCCCTTCCCATAGCGAGCATCTGCTGCTCGCCGCCGGAGAGCAGGGCCGCGTCCCGGTTTCTTCGCTCATGCAGGACCGGGAAAATCTCAAAGACATGCGCCATCCGTTTTTTACGCTCGCCGTCATCCTGCAGGGTAAAGGAACCAAGCTCGAGATTTTCGCGAATGGTCATGCCCTTGAAAATTCGTCGCCCCTCGGGCACGTGAATCAACCCCATCTCCACTATTTCATGGGAAGGCTTACCGGTAATGTCTTTTCCTAAGAAGGTGATGGTGCCACGTTTGGCAGGGTTAAGACCGGAAATGGTGCGCAGG
>WGCP01000181.1 GCA_015493715.1 Desulfobulbaceae bacterium | reverse complement strand
GTTGATATAGCGTTCTATTTTCGTCCGAACCTCCGCTACCAAGGCAAGGGCGGGGTTCTCAACCTTGCTTTTGGCCATGATATGCAAATCCGTCTCCATCAGCTGCACTCGAGAACCAATAAGGCCGGATTGCGGCAACCGGCGATATGATCGTTCCTGATAGGAATGTGGATTTTTTTTTCGTTTTCGTTCCTGTCCCATGCACCTGGTTCCTGTATGTCAATTGCTTAAGAAAACGCTTGCCCTGCGGGCTAAACTTTATACAATGCAGTCGGCTTTATCGCCCTTGCGCCGATTCGTTGGAAACAAGAAATATAAACACTGCCAAGAAAAAAATCCATGGGCGATCAGCTTATCCTTTTTACCAGATTTCCGGAGCCCGGTAGGGTGAAAACTCGCCTTATTCCCGCCCTGGGTGAACAGGGTGCCGCTGATCTCCATAGAAAACTGACGGATACCTGTCTGGCTTGTCTTTTGGAGATATGTAAAGACACCGATACCGGAATAACGGTTTTTTTTTCAGGCGGCAACAAGCAGCAGATGTACAGGTGGCTGCCGGACATGTCGCTGGTCCGCCAGGAGGGCGCTGATCTGGGAGAGCGAATGATCGCCGCTTTCTCCCGTGTCAGAGCGCTGGGCGGAAAACATATACTTCTTGTGGGCTCCGATTGCCCAGAACTCTCGCCTGCAATTATTCGACAGGGATTGCAGTATCTTCTTGCGCATGATCTTGTTCTTGGTCCCGCCCGTGACGGTGGGTATTACCTTGTCGGAATCAGCACCGATTTTGCGCCCGAATTTCTTGGGCCGCTCATGATTGATATGGAATGGGGAACCGGTGATGTCCTGTCAATAACTCTGGCCCGCGTCCGGAGGGCCGGTTATTCCCATGCCCTGCTTCCTCTACTTCACGATATTGACCGGCCGGAAGACCTTGAATATTTTGAAATAGTTCATCAGGGATAGTGTTTTGCGATCGGCCCACGACCCGTATAATATTTCGATTATTACGCCTGTTCTAAACGAGGAGCAACAGATTGTCTCCTTTCTTGACAATCTGCAGCCGGTATCATGGTGTGAACATATCCTGATTGACGGCGGTTCAACGGACCAGACCCGAAATTTGATCAACCGCTACCCCGTTCGCCTGATCTCTTCACCGTCCGGCAGGGGAACCCAGCAAAATGCAGGTGCCTCTGCAGCCACCGGTGATATCCTGCTTTTTCTCCATTGTGATACCCGGCTTCCTGAAAACTATCAGTACCCTGTCCGTCAAATACTTGCGCAACCCGGAATTTCGGCCGGGGCTTTTCAGCTCGGGATTGATCATCCCGGCCGTTGGTATCGGCTGATTGAACGAGGCGTTAATCTGCGCAGCCGCCTGTTGTCGCTGCCCTATGGCGATCAGGCGCTGTTTATGAAAAAGAGTGTTTTTCAACAGGTGGGTGGGTTCCCCGACCAGCCTATTCTTGAAGATATTTCCCTGCTTCGCCGCTTGCGGCACCTGGGAAAAATCGGCCAGGCCCCGGCGGCAGTGGTTACCTCGGCAAGACGATGGCAGCGATTGGGTATTTTCCGAACAACCGTGATCAATCAGCTGATGCTCGCCGGTATGGTGGCAGGCATATCTTCGCAGCGATTGGCCAGGCTTTATTTATGGGGAACCGGCGCCCGGTGAGCCTTTTTCTCGGCGGATTTTTTTGCAGGTATCGTGTCTTTTGGGATTGCCGGTTTTCTGGGGATAAAATATTTTTGCAGCTGCGGGTCTTGAATAAGTTGGTGCAGGATTGCTGCGCCCTGGGCCAGGTAGGGAGAACTCATTGATTTTTTCAAGAGATCATTGGAGGCCGACAGGCTGGATGCCAGCACCATATACAAAAAAGAGGCGAGCACCAGGGCCTTGGCTGCCCCAAGCACAACCCCGAGAAAGCGGTCAAACCAGCCAAGCAGGGTGATCTCCATCACCTTGTGCAGAACCTTGCCGCCCAGAATGAACAGCAGGGCGCTGACGCAGAACAACAGACCGAAACTGGCAAAAAAAACGAGTTTAGGGTTTTGGATAAAGTCACCGACATAGGGCATGAGCAGAGTGCTGTAACGACCTGCAATCCAGTAACTTCCGACCATAGCAAGAAAGGCGGCCAGTTGGCGCATGAATCCTATCCAGCCGCCGCGGACGGTAAAAAAGAGAAAGATCAGGCCGATAATAATGTCAAATGAATTAAAATTATTGAAAGAAATCATTGTGTTCTGTTTTGTTGTTCTAGCCGGTTCATCCGGCCGGAATGTTTGCAAACCTGAAAAAGAAGAGTAGCCAGGGGATGGTACGTTCTTTGCCGACTACTATAAAGGCAGGTTCTTGCCTGAAGATGAGATGCGAGATGTTCAGGTTATTTAATTTCTATTCCTAAGTAACCGTTCACCGGAGGCGACAAGTTTACGAGAATCTCTGGCCTGTAATCGTTTACCAGTGCCTTAGATTTGTTCATTTTTGACTTTGAAGCATACTCGTGCTATTCGAGAAGACAAAAATGGACAAAGATAAGATGCTGGTGAACGATGACGTTAATTATACCCACTTCATATGATATGACAACAACTTGTCCGCAGGATAAAAATATGGACGGTTTTTTTTCGGGTCAGCTCAGGGAAAAAGGTACTTTGACCATCCGTTTTCACGATGCCACCGGGTTCTGCATTGCTTTGGTGGATATTACGCAGGTCCGGGAGCTCTTTGGCGAGGACAATGGTCTTTTGCTCGATTGGTTGAGTGAAGAGGAGCAAAAGTATGTTAGCAGGTATCGTTTTCCCAAACGCTCGAGTGAATGGCTGAGTGGCCGTATTGCCGCCAAGGCGGCACTGTTACGTGATCCGGATCTTTTGCAGGAAAAATATGAACCCGGTGAAATAACCATTCTTGCCGATGAGCATGGACGGCCCATAATCATCCGGCCTCAATCTGTACAAATGGTGCAACTCTCCATTTCCCATAGCCACCGCTATGGTGTGGCGATGATCTCGTCTCACGGTTGCGGGATTGACATTCAGCGGATTGAATCCCGAATTGCTCACCTTGGTGATCATATCGGCACGGAGCAGGAAATTCAGATGGCAACAAAAACGGTCGGCTCTTTACTTGAAGGGTTGACCTTGCTCTGGGCCGCCAAGGAGGCAATAAAAAAATGTTGCCTGTATGACCGGCCCGGCCTGTTTACGGCAACTGTTATCGAAAGAATTTTCCGTAAAAGGCTCGGACGATGGGTTCTTATCTGCCGCATTGCCGGAGATTATCGCCAAGAAGTCGAGGTGACGCTTCTTGGGGGGTATATGCTTGCCTGGTGCGGGAGAGTACACAATGCCTGAATTGCCGGAAGTTGAAGTTACCCGAAGAGGTCTGCTCCCCCATCTGCCGGGTAAAAAGATTACCCGGATATCCTGGAGTAATAAACGACTCCGTACTCCCATTCCCCGCAAGTTGCTGCGCCGGGAAATTGCCGGGGAACGGGTGCGGACTGTAGACCGAAGGGCCAAATATCTGCTTGTCAGGATGATGAGCGGCAGCGTTCTGGTTTTGCATCTGGGCATGACCGGCAAGATCGGTCTTTTTCCGGGGGATGCTCCACGGGCAAGGCATGATCATTTGCGGCTGTTGCTGGGAGATGGTATGGAGATGCGCTTTAACGACAGTCGGCGGTTTGGTTCCATCCTGGTCTGGCCGGCGGGGCATGCCGTCGAACTGGAAGAGCGGTTCAATAAGAGCAAGGGCATTGAACCGTTCAGTGAGCAATTTACCGGGGACACCCTGCAAGGGCTTGCTGAAAAGCGACGGCAGCCGGTAAAAACCTTCCTGATGGACAGTCGTTTGGTGGCCGGTATCGGTAATATCTACGCCAATGAAACCCTGTTTGCCGCCGGTGTCTTTCCTGAAACACCCGTAAATCACATTACCGAGGCCCAGTGGCAGGCCATTGCCGTCCATTGTCAAGAGATTTTGTCCAGGGCCATTGAGGCGGGGGGCAGTACGATTTCAGATTTTATCGGCAGCAGCGGCGCACCCGGATATTTTCAACTGCAACTGCAGGTGTACGGTCGGGCCGGAGATCCCTGTGCCTGTTGCGCAACCCCCATAGAGAAAAGAAAAATCGGTGGCAGGGCGACTTTTTACTGTCCCCAGTGTCAGCAACCGCGATGAGGGGCCACCAGCCGGATATTGACGGTTTCACCGGCGGCCAGAGAACGTTTTCTTCCCCGTAGATGCAGGACCGCTCCGACTCCATCCAGGCGACCGGCAAGGCGTACGCAGAGGGTGGTCTCGTTAAAAACGACCACCCCGCCTTTGAGGTTCAGGTGTCTGCTACCTCCGCCTGTAACAGGTTCCAGCAGGCGTGCCTTGTGCAGTGGCGGGACCGGTTGCCGCATTCCCTGCAGTCGGTATAGAGCCACAGTGACAAGCTCGTGAAAGAGCAGCCGTACGGCGGGCGGCGGCCCGGGCAGACCAAAAAAGGCGACTCCGGCCAGAAGACCGAACATTGTGGATTTTCCCGGCCGGACTTTGAGGCTGTTATAGAAGAGTTGTCCGTGCAGGCGGCTAAAAACCTGCTCAAGAAGATCAAACTTTCCCGGCCCCATACCGCCGGTTGTCACAATGAGGTCCGGGGCCAGTGACAGCAGGCGGTTCAGTTGTTCAGTGATGGCCTCTATATTGTCGGATACGGTTGTCACCTGAATACACTCTCCGCCTGCCTCCTGCAGAAGTCCCTGTAACAGCACCCCGTTGCCTGAAATTTTCTGTCCCCGCTTAAGCGATTGCCCTGGAGTGACCAGCTCACTTCCTGTACAGAGGATGACCACCCTTGGTTTTCGATGCACCGGTATGTTTATATAGCCGTTTTCGGCCAGCATAAGCAGATGATCAGAGAGAAGAATTTTGCCGGAACCGGCAATGACCCGACCGGTTTTCAGGTCCCGACCGCGACGACGAATAAAGGTATACGGTGATTGCAGGGACCGGGCGGAAATGATTACATGGTTTGCCTCTTCCCGGCAGGTTTCAAAGGGTACAACTCTATCAGTGCCGGTTGGTATTCGTGCACCGGTCATGATGCGTACGGCCTGACCTTTGGCAAGTGATATTGAGTCCGTGGAACCTGCGGCAATCTCAGCGATCAGGGGAAAGGATGTTTCAGTGCTCTTGGCCTGCGGGGATTGGGCTATGGCATAGCCATCCCGGGTGGACTGGTCAAAGGATGGTTTTGGACGGGTGCTTGTCAGCGAGTTAACGGGAACCCGGCCAAGTCCCTGTTCAAGGGATATAGTCTCGGGCGATAAAGGCGTCAGCCGGGCAAGGATAGTTTTGCGGGCCTCTGTAAGTGAAAGTGATGGCCCTGAAAGAGCAGGGGAGGCTGGAGGGTTGAATTTCACCTGATTGGAGAAAAAAGTGCCGCGCCGGGGCATAAAAGGCGCGGCACTATGGATTTCATGAGACTGTCAGGTCCTTACGAATCTGTTTTCGGGGACCGCCATGACCGGCGGTCGACC